>CAYHFP010000001.1:0-26324 GCA_964355995.1 uncultured Candidatus Saccharibacteria bacterium
TTCTTCAATCTTAACATTACCTTCAAATAAAATTCCCGCTTCGTCGCCCTTCACGAATTTTTCAATATCTTTTTTATTTCTTTGTAAATTAATAATCCTACCACTGCCTACTTTTACTTCTTCACGCATAATATCCACTTTCAGCCCCTTTTTAAATTCGCCATCGGTAATTTTTCCGCCCACAATTTGACGGTTTTTTTCAGCCCAAAATACTAAAATCGCCTTGAGTTTACCCACCTCCTTACGAGAAGTTTCTATATCCAAAGATTTTTCCATGGCGTTTCGCAAAGCCTGAATTAATTCATAAATGATACTAAACGTTTTAATCCTGACATTTTTTTGCGTGTCGTTTTTCATCAACTGCATCACGCCCGCATTAATTTTTACCCGAAACCCAACAATTTCCGCGCCAGTCGTTTCTGCTAATTTAACATCGGCCTCGTTAATATCTCCCACTTCGCTTTTTAATATTTTCAAAACCACTTGATTACTTGGTAAACTTTTAATCATCCCATCAATAGCTTCCAGTGACCCAAAAACATCACTTTTTAAAATAATATTTAATAATTTCTTATTAGGGTCAGCCACGGGCGCATTGCTGTAATTTATTTCTTTTTTATCTAATTGTGTTTTTAACTTTCCCTGAGCTTCTTCGGCTGTTTTAAAACTGGTAAATTTTTCGCCAACGCCGGGAACTTTTTCAAATCCTAAAACAATGGCTGGTTGGCTAGGCAAGACTTCATTAATAGTTTTACCATTAAAATCTAAAAGTGCGCGAACCTTCGCTAAGGCCAAATCCGTGGCGATAATATCTTTGAGGCGCAATATTCCCCTCTCAACAATTACCGTTGCCACAGGGCCTTTTAATGCGTCCATATACGATTCTATGACCAATCCTTGGGCAGGCACGGTAATATCAGATGCCAAATCCTGCATTTCTGCTACTAGCAAAATCATTTCCAATAATTCATCAATACCCGTTTTTTCTTTGGCAGACACTTCCACCGACGGCACTTCACCCCCCATTGATTCAACCACTACATCCGCTTTAGAAAGTTCTCCTTTAATTTTTTGTGGGTTGGCATTAGGCAAATCAATTTTATTAAGCACGGCAATCATCGGAATGCCGGCGGATTTTATCGTAGCGATGGCTTCTTTAGTTTGTGGTTGAACACTTTGAGCAGAATCAACGACCAGCAAAGCCACATCGGCGACTGAGGCGCCCCGAAGTCGCATAGCTGAAAAAGCTTCGTGTCCGGGCGTATCAATAAAAGTAATTTTTTTGCCATTGTGCTCTACTTCATAGGCGCCAATGTGCTGAGTGATTCCGCCTGATTCTTTAGCTGTAATTTTAAAATCTTTAATGGCTTCCAAAAGAGAGCTTTTGCCATGATCAACGTGACCCAAAACCACCACCACAGGCGGACGATTCCAAACCGGCTTAGGAGCTGGTTTTACTTCGGGAGTTGGCAAAACATCTTCTATCTTTTTTACCGCTTTTTTTACCACCTTTTTAGGGGCTTTTTTAACCGGAGTTTTAGTTGTCTTTTTTGGTTTTGTAACCATTTTAATATTTAACCGCGCGCCCGCGGGCGCGCGGTATGCCTGAATTTTAATTTTTGATATTTGATTTTTGATTTATCGCAGATGTGATTACTTCTTCTTCCTCACTTGATAAAAGATTTTTAGATTTTCCATCAATAACTGGCTTAATATACAGTCTACTGCCATCTTTGGCAAAAAGACTAGAAATAACAAATCCATTGTTATTCCCATCCAACAAAGCAATAGCAAAACTTTGGTCTCCGCCCAAATTTTTAAAAGGATTAAATCGCATTACCTCCATTTTTTGAAAAGTAATTTTGGAAATTCCTTCTAATATTTCTATTTTTCCCATCGCTTTTTTCAACTCCCCATCCATTTCTTTCGTTTTCTCCATGTGGGATAAGATAACCTCTCGCAAATCTTTGACTTTACCAACCTCCATTAAAGCATCTATTTGTTTATTTATTTTAAAATAGTAAAAAAACAAAAAACCGCTCAATGAGACCAAGGCTAAAATAATAATCAACAATAAAATGATAATCAAAGACATAAAGTAATATTACGCTAAATTCGTCAAAAACTCAATGCAATACATAACCCCGCACCAATTTCAGCCGAGGAAATAGCGTGCGGAGCTTGTAATGCGAAGTGCCTCCTGCCTGCGCAGGCAGGTCGGCTGTCAATAAAGTAGCATAGAGTTGATATTAAAATTGGTGAAGGGGTTTATGTAGCGAAAAGGCAATTATATTTCGCTACATAAAAAAAGCCCGAATGTTGCCATTCAGGACCAGTGCGTTGACTGGATTTTTTCTCACAAGCGTGAGAACTATTCTTCTGACTCAGTTACTTCTTTGGGGACCTGGGATTCCAACAGAGTAAAGCGAAGTCCACCGTGATGATCCCGCAGAATCTTCTTTTGCTCATCTCTTAATATCACCGCTTCGTTGAGAAGCGGGACGAAGATGTCTGCTCGATGCTCTAATTTGACCTTGAGGTCATCAAGCTCAGCCCGCCAACAAGAATCGAAATTTTTATCACCCAGCAGAAAATCGGATATCAGAGCCTTACCCTGAACGGTGGCAAAAACCACTGTTTTTGGTGAAAGGATTAAAAGATTCTCCTTAGACCAAAAGCCATTGACTCTTTTGCGCGCCGTTTCTACCTGTGCCAATTCGTAATCTGCAGGCGTGAGCACCGCCGTCACACCACCGATGGTGTTGTAATAAACGGTAAGATTTCCACGATTTTCCTTGAGCCACGCCTCGCAAGCATCTCGCCTTTTCCGATTTTTTTGGAACAAAAGTTGATCACGGTTTCTTCGATCTTCTTCATATTTGCGCCAGCACTCTAATTCCGCTCGCCACTTCTTAGCATCCAAAACGCCAAGGATAATCCAGAGAATTGGGGCAATGGGGAAAAGAAGCAAGAATGCCGGAATTACCCAAACTAGGGAAATCACCGTGCCGATTATTCGGAGCGGGTCTGCATCCCACCTGTCAATCAGCCAATAATCCATGGCCTTGTAGACGGGACTCTGCATAAAAACCTCCGACCAAAATCGAAAAACCGTCTTCAGAGACAACGCGCCGTAGGCCAAACCTACTGCAAAAAAAATCCAGTATTTCACCACAAACGCCACCACCAAATCAAAGAACTGATCCATAACGCACCTCCGTAGAGTTAGAAAAACCAGTCCAAAGTCATAAATCCAGTGCCGTAGCCTGTAATTTACTAACCTTGGTAGGTAAACATTCACCACATAGTGAATATTTAATGATAGCATATATATAAACTTATGTCAATACTTTGCTTGTAAACAAACAGCCGAGCATCTTTACCCGACTTCATTTGTGTTCTCACTAAAATATAATAAAGGGCGCCCCGCGGGGCGCCCTTTAAAAATACAATGCTACAAAACTCAAAGCCATTAAGAAGCCTTCAACCACTCCAAAGCCTCTTCTTTTGTTGTAAATGTTTTTAAATCACTTCTATCAGAAAGTGCCGAAATCATTTCCACTGCCATTTTATCTTTATCAGAAGCGCCGTAGATTGCTGTTTTTTTCACATACTGTTTAGTTTCACTAGAAAATTTAACCATTAAAACTAAAGATTCCACTACATAATTTCCACTAAAATTACTTAAATCCACCAAAATATTTAGTTTTTCCTGAAAATTAATAAACGCCGATTGAATAACTTCAGTGGCTTCTTGCAAAGATTGAGACAATTCTTCTATTTGCAATTCAAGTAAATCTCCATTGATAGAAATTTCTACTACACGACTTTCGCTAACTTCTGTGGTAAATGTTTTTTTCATATTGACTATATATTTATAATTTTTCAATTTCTTTTAAATCATGGTCGGGGAAATATAAAATTGATAATCCAACTATAATACCAATTAGTGCTGACCAAAGGTGAAACCCCCCAAAAATCCACTGATCAAGAGCATCCAATACGTGCCATATCCCCCGCCAAATCAAAACCAGACCAATAACTATAAAAATATTTTTTGTGAAATAGTTTAGCGTTAATTTATTTTTTTTCATATTGATGATAATTAATTATTTTAATATTACCTTAATTGACGGACTTTGTCTGCCGTAGCTCGCTTCGAAGAGTGAAGCCCACCTTCGCTTCCACCGTCGCTAAAGCTATGGAGAACAAGAAAGCTACGGCGGGTGAGAGCGGAGGGGGTGGGAGTCGCCCGATGATGAACATCGGGCGTCGGGTGTTCATCACCCGACGAACCCATCGGACCTTTTTTAGTCGTAGTTTTTCTAGCATCAAAGCGGAGGGGGTGGGATTTGAACCCACGAGACCCTTGCGAGCCACGGTTTTCCTAGCCTCAAAGCGGAGGGGGTGGGAGTCGAACCCACTTAACCTTCACAGGTCGTAGTTTTCGAAACTACTGCACCAGCCATTATGCGCCCCCTCCGCTTTAGTGCTAGGCGAAACTATTCCACTAGGGGCAAGAAACAGAATTAAAACAAATTTTAGAATTCAAAAAATGAGATGATTTCAAGGCGAAGCGAGTCAATGTAGCTTTAGACTACATTTACGAAGCTTTAACGCACCTGCCTGCCGGTAGGCAGGGAAATCAGCCATTTTTTGACTTCCCTTTGGGCGGGTAAATTAAGGCAATCTTCGGCGTTACTTCAGAGCGAACGATACCTATGGCATCAAATTCGCTCCTTGTGCCTTGAATCTTGCCTTAATTTACTACCGCTAAAATTGTTGTAATTCTGTTTCTTGCCCCAGGCCACTCTGGCACCCCTCCAAGATTCAAAGTTATTATTCTATATTTCTAACAATAACGGAAAATGGTCTGACCCATATGGACGCAAAGAAACACGACTGGATTTAACCTTAACCGTCAGTGGAACTAAAATATAATCAAGCTGAATGGGGAATTTCCAAAAAGTAACTTGGCGGTAAAAACAATTTTTTAAACTATATTCGCTTAATAATTTTGCTAAATTTTTGTTTTCGTTAATGATAATTTCCTGCCGTTTATACCCAAAGTATTTCCACAAAAAGATATTGACCAATGGTTTGCCAAAAGTATTAAAATCACCACAAATAATATTTTTTCTTTCTGGGTCTAAGTGGTCAAGCACTTCTTTAAGTTGAGCCAAACGGTGGTTTGGTCCCGTAAAACAACGAAAATGCGTATTAAAAATTCTAAATAACCCGCCAAAAGTATCAATGTCCACATAAAATGAATCGGCTTGAAAATGATGGTAGCGATCTTTGGATTTAATAGACGTATCGCCATAAGTTTTTTTGTGCGGAATAATCACCTGCTCTTTTATAGGAAAACGAGAAAAAATAACCGAGTAAAGCTTTGTTGCCTCTTTCTTTTTATTTTTAGGAATATGCACTTCGTCGCAAATGGCAATGTGCCCACCTAAATTACGGAGTAAATCAATATGAACTGCCGGAAATTCTTGCAAACAAACAACATCGGCATTTTGTTTTTTTAAAAACTCAATGGCTTTATTAATGTCTTTATTATTTTTGTAGATATTCCACGTTAAAATTTTCATAATATTACCAAATCAATTGGAGAATTAAAAAAGTGATACCTGCCACCCCAACGCCCGCCAAAATATCACTGGGCCAGTGGACTCCACAAAAAACTCTAGATAAACAAACCAAAAAAGTTACAAAGGTAAAAATAATGGCTAGCGGAAGATTAAATAGGAATAAGGCAAAAGAAAAAGCAAAAAAGAATGAAGAGTGACCCGAGGGAAACCCAGGGTGGTAGGGTTTTTTAATCAGTGAATCAATACTTAAAACTTCCAGTGGCCTTTTGCGTTGATAAAATAAATAAATAATTTCGTTAATAATAAATCGGGCAAAAAAACCGGCAAAAACCGGTATAAGAAATACTGGCCAAAAGTTAATAGTATAAGCAAAAATCGCCAAAATAACTATCAAAATATACGCCAAATATTCAGCGCAAAATATAGCAAAAAAGTCCAATATTTTGGATTTTTTTGACAGGCCATTAATTAAGTTAAATAGGTATAAATCTAAATTTAACACAATGTAAATAATACCACTTTTTGACCCCAAAAACAAGGTAAAATTAAAAGGGCCCGCTTTTGGTAAAACGGGCACAAAATATTGTTATTTTGACAGCTAGGGGGTTAAAGACAGAACCTTTCGATAGATAGACTCCCACGACCGCACTAATTGGAAACGAGGATGAACTGAATCCTCAACAGGCATGCCAAAAGGAATAAAAAGAAACAAATTGCTCACAGCGTTAACTAATGGCCAAAGCTGAGAAGGCTTTTTAGCGATGAAAACATCAAAATCAGTAAAATACTCTGGCTCAATTTTTCTGTTTTCCACGGCGATGAAATTGAGATTAATGTATCTCTCGTAGCACCATTCATGGACAACTTTTTGACCGGCCTCAGACCGCAAGGTCACTGCAAAAAGTTGATGCCCATCGCTTTTTAACCGCCCCAAATAATAAAGCACACTATCAAACAGATCCAGCATCAATCCATTTTCTCTGGTCTCATAGACTCTTTCCTTTAGAGCAATGTATCCATCACGTGAGAGAAAATCATTGCCACGATCAATTCTTCTTAAACTTTTGCGATATTTCTTTCCTAGCAATCGCCAAGCAACATCTTCCTTTGCCCTACTACTATCAACAAAAACACCATCAAAAACAAAAGCAATTTTCATATGGCTCCCCTTAATTGGAAAGGTACAGGCTAGTTTCTTTAAAAAGCATATCAAAAAACTGAATAAATAGCAAAAAAAATCCCCCGTTGCCTTTAGCAACTAAGGGGATTGATCAGGTCTGTCTTTTAACTTTTACAGCCTGCTACGTTTTGGCTTTTTCGCAAAAAGGAATTGGCAATCAAAACTCCATCCATCTTGAGCGCGCACCCAATCTTCCAAGACTTCAATTTCTTGTACACGATTCAAATTTAAAATAAATGTTCCAGGGAAAGATCCGTATTTTGCTGGACCATTACCTCTAAGGCCAAAAGCCACAATAAAATTTCCTGGTCCCGATAATGAAAAGCGAGAAATTTGAAAGGTCTCAAGTTCACGTCGAGAAACTGGCCGAAGCCATCTTCTCTTCATAGCTCGCTCAATCATTAAATCAGTTAATTTCAGATCTCTTTTACCAGGACGAAAAGTTAAAAGAACAAATCTTCCAAATTTCTCTTCTATGCATCGCATGCTTATTCCCCCTTAAGTAGAATAACCAACCTTAACACATAAGGTATATTATTACCTTTTAAAAAATAATCAAGACCACGTCCGCCCGCGGGCGGACGTGGTGAAGCAAAAAAAATCTGGTGCCCTCGGTAGGAATCGAACCTACATTTACCCCTTAGGACGGGGCCGTTCTGATCCATTGAACTACAAAGGCTTTGAATTTAAAGTGAATCTATTAGATCTGCATAAGATTGGTCTATGAGTGAATTCACTAACTTTAAAATATTAGATCCCTTTCTAATCATAATCCTACACATACCATGCTTTGTTCTACTTTTCATTCCGCCGTCATTCATTCTTACAAAAAATCTAGATTTTGGCAATCCCGTAATTTTAGACCAATAATTTAAACATACCCTTCTGTCCATTCCAGAAAATATTCTTATAGTGGGGGTGAGTCTATCTCTTGAAATATTAAAAACTTTTACTAAAATATTTATACATAAATTAATCATTCTGCCATCAGAGTTTACAAAATCACATGATTTTTTACTACCCTCTGCCCAATAAAGCATAGTAAAAATTAAGGCGTGTTCTCTATGGGGCGATTTTAATATTTCCCTTGCAAAAATTTTGGCATTTTCTAAATTTCTCTCTTTTTTTTGATGGCTCCCTCCTATTTTTGACCTTAGTAAAGAAATATATTTAGGAGCAATTTTAATATTATGGACATGATGCCAAACAGTGGTCTTTGGTATAGATAGCTCCCTTACTAACTCATTAATACTATAGCCTTTTTTCCTTAATTTTTTTAATTTTTTTAATTTTTCTGAAGAATGTATTTTCATATATTAATTATACTACATTATTAAACTAATAGAAACTATAAATTACTAATAAAGGAAAACAAAAGTTCTAATTGATAATTAATTACACTTTATCCTAAAAATTGATTGTTTTCAATAAAATTGATAAAATAGTATAAAATTCAAATATGCAAATAACGTCACCAATGATGCAAATCCGCACGTTCGTATTCGCAGTATTGGCGTAGCATTTGCATATTGGCATTATATTCATTATGAAATATTCTTCACCCATCGTAGAAATTGCAAAAAAAGTGTGTCCGGCCGTTATTACGGTCATTGTTTCTAAAGATTTACCAAAAGTAGAAGATTTTTATTCTTTTCCTTATGGTGGCAAAGAATACATTATGCCGATGCCAGAAAAAGATGGCAAAATGCCGATAAAAACCGAAACCATGCAAATTGGCGGAGGCTCTGGCTTTATTATTTCCAAAGATGGCTATGTGTTGACCTCAAACCACGTGGTGGCAGACACTACCGCTGATTACACCGTTATTTTAGACCCAACTCACAAATATTCTGCCAAAGTATTATCACGAAACCCTATTAATGACACTGCTGTTTTAAAAATTGAAGGCAAAAATTTCCCCTACATTGATTTGGCTGATTCCGGTAAAATTCAACTAGGAGAAGAAGTGGTAGCGGTGGGAAATGCTCTTGGAGAATTTAATGACACATTGTCAGCCGGTATTATTTCCGGACTTTCCCGCTACATTAGTGCTTTTGGAGGATTGGATCACCAAATGCAAAATTTACGAGGCTTAATTCAAACCGATGCCGCCATTAATCCTGGCAATTCCGGAGGACCATTGGTAAATATGGACGGCCAAGTCATTGGCATTAACACCGCGATGATTATGGGGGCCCAAAATATTGGATTTGCTATTCCGATAAATTACGCTAAAAAAGATTTAGAAGAAGTGAAAAAATTTGGTAAAATTGTGGTGCCGTTTTTGGGCGTAAAATATGTCCTACTTTCCAAAGAAATGGCCAAAGCTAATAAATTACCCGTAGAAGATGGAGCTTTAGTGGTGCGCGAAGCGCTAGGAGAATCTCCTGTCATTAAAGGCTCATCAGCCGATAGAGCCGGCATTAAAGAATTTGATATTATTGTAGAATGTAACGGCCAACAAATTACCATGAAAAATCCTCTAGCGGAACTGATGCAAAAATGCCCCATTGGAGAAGAATCAAGTTTTAAGGTTTTGCGAGATGGCAAAGAATTAATTCTTAAAGTTATTTTATCGGAAAAGGAATAATTCGTAACAAAAAAACCAGCCTGTAAGGGCTGGTTTTTTTATTCTATTTTCTACTTTCTAGATTCTATTTTCTCGCCTAGAGTTGCACTTTTGAAAACTGATAAGCTCCAACTGCCAAAATAACCAACGTAACGCCAACTAAAACACTAATACTTAACATTGGAGAAAAAACGCTCACTCCACTAAAAGCTCCGCGCAGGCCATCAACTCCATAAGAAAATGGATTTATTTTTGTCACAAATTTCATCGCCATTGGTAAATTTTTAATCGGAAAAATCGCACCTGAAAGATAAAATAAAGGTTGAACCAAAAAGTTAAAAATCAAAGGAAAACTTTGCATATCATCAAGTCGAGCGGCAATAGTAGCGCCCAAAGCGGAAGACAACATCGCCACCAAGAATAAGAATAAAAATGCGAGCGGCAAACTGGCAAGCTCCGGCCGGAATCCAGCGACTAGTGTAATTAAAAATACTAAAATTCCTTGAATCATCGCCACCGTTGCTCCACCCAGTGTTTTACCAAGTAAAATTTCAAACCGCGAAACTGGCGCCACAAACGTTTCTTTTAAAAATCCGAATTGCTTATCCCAAATAATTTCCAAACCGGTAAAAATAGAGGTAAAAAGCACCGTCATCACAATAATCCCCGGAGCTAAAAACTGAATATAGTTTCCCGCACCAGCTTTGGCAAAAACTGGCCCAAAACCAAACCCAATGGCTAGCAAAAAAATAATGGGTTGTCCCAAGGCACCAACAATGCTGGCCTTTTTTCTAATAAATCTTTTAAGTTGGCGAACCCATAATATATAAATTGCAGTCATGTGTGTGAATTTGAAATTTGAAATTTACAATTTGAAATCAAGCCGCGCGCCGTGGCGCGCGGCTGAATATCTAAATTATTAAATTTGAAAACGACGTCGGTTTTTAATTATTTTAAATTCACTATTTTCAAATTGATTTCAAATTTCAAATTGTAAATTTCAAATTCAAGTTAACGCATTAACTTGTTACTAATCCTCATCCGATTTACGCCGGCATTTACCGCCTCTTCTCTAATTTTACTTCCGGTTAAAGTAATAAAAGCATCTTCCAAATTTTTGGCGCCAGCTTTTTGGATAATTTCTTGCACCGTTCCAATAATTAAAATTTTCCCGTGGTCAATGATAGCAATTCTTTGAGCCATTCTTTCCACCTCTTCCATATGATGAGTGGTGAAAAAAATCGTCACATTTTCTGTTTTGTTTAAGTTATGGATATAATTCCAAATATGATTTCTGGTTTGCGGGTCAAGTCCAATGGTTGGTTCGTCTAAAAATAAAACTTTTGGGTTATGTAAAAGTCCGCGGGCAATTTCTAAGCGACGCTTCATCCCCCCAGAAAAAGTTTTCACATACGAATCCTTGCGATCCCAAAGCTCCACCAATTCCAGTAAATTTTTAATTCGCTCTTGGTAGCCCTGATTTACAAAACTCTTTCGAGGGATTTCCTCTAAATTTTGAGGTAGAAATTTGATAGAATTTTTCGGCCTAGCCAACGGCTCCGCCGAAAAATTATAGCGAATTTGTAACCAAAATTTAGAGAAAAGACCCGAAAAGTATTCTAAGACGGGAGTTTTGTAATTCAGGGCTTGATTGTCTTTTTTTATTCCATACAAAATAGCGTGAAATTGCATATTTTCATAAGCGGTTAATTCGTTGTCTAGGCTGGGGTCTTGAAACACAATCCCAAAAGATTTACGAGTTTGGTGGGGGTTTTCGGTTACATTGTGTCCATTAAGAAAAACTTCACCGGTAGTCGGTTTTAAAAGCGTAGTCAGCATTTTAATAGTGGTAGTTTTTCCAGCTCCATTAGGGCCCAAAAATGCGAAAACCTCTCCGGTTTTAACACTAAAACTGAGGTCATCAACGGCCGTAAAATTGCCGTATTTTTTAGTTAAATTTTTTGTCTCTATTATATTTTCCATGAATTATATTATAATAGTTAAATAGTTTAAATTCAATAAATAAAAATCGCCAGATAGGCGATTTTTTATGGTGGAAGTCCATTTTTGAAAAACTCTTTTAATTTCCTTCTTCCTCCGCCACCCTTCCAGTATAATTCTCTTTTTCTCGCCTCTTTCGATGTTTCAAATTTTTCAGAAAATAGTAATTCTAAGGGTATTCGGTTTCTGGTAGCAATATTTTTCCCAGAGTTGTGTTCTGCTAATCTCCTTTCTAAGTTATATGTATATCCAACATATGTTTTATGATCTTTGAGACTTTTTAGAATATAAATATAAAACATTCAATTGTGAGCGGGTCGCCCAATTTTAATTGGGACGAACCTCGCTCAATTTTTCCCTGAAAAATTGAGCGGGTATGGGGAGTCCGTCCGCCAGCGGGCAGACTAGAACCCATCGCTTCGCTCTTTAGAAACCCAAGGTTTCTAACGCGTCCACTTCGTGGCGCTGTTTTCCTACACGGAGGGGACACCGAGTTTCCCCTCCGACCCACCCCTCGGGTTCGACTCCTTCCAACACCACTCAAAAAAAAGATAGACTTGCAGTCTACTTTTTATTTGAGCGGGTATGGGGAGTCGAACCCCACTCATTAGCTTGGAAAGCTAAGGTAATACCGATATACGATACCCGCGTGACGAATTTCAAATTAAACCTGGTCGGGCTGCTGGGATTCGAACCCAGACTAAATCGTCCCAAACGATTCGTGCTACCGTTACACTACAGCCCGGTAATTACTTTTTATACTTGCGGAATAATTTATCATGTTGCCACACATGCCCATAATGTATTATTCTATGACAATTAGCACACACAACCGCACATTTTTCTATTTCTTTTTTTACGCGATCAAAAGCAAGGTGATTATAAGCTGCGTACCCTATGGTAAATTCTTTGTCTCGTAGATGATGGAAATCCAACACCCTACAATCTTTTATTCCACACTTAAAACATCCACGCTTTTCTTTGTAATCTTCTAAAAACTTCCGATACTTATTGCGTAATAACTTTTTATCATTATTAAAACAATGACGACACTTTAGGCGTCGATATGTTTTGCCACTAATAGTTCCCGCCACACCAAAATCCAATTCTGGATAATATTTACTGCAATATTTACAAAGCTTCATTGCATTAATTATAATACTTTTGGGAGCGTTTATCAAGGTTCAAATTACTTTATTTCCTATAATAAAATGATAGGTCATTATAGTTTGAAAATCAAATATTGTCAAAGACCAAAATTTATGTTAGGATTCTAAATAGTTTTGCCCTCGTAGCTTAATGGATAAAGCAAGGCTCTTCTAAGGCCTTGATAGGGGTTCGATTCCCTTCGAGGGCACAGGAAAGGGAGAGCCAAATGCTTAATCCACAGGTTGATTGATTGACGTTAAAGCCACATTTGTTACAATTAAGTATATGGTTCAAGTCAGTTGCAAAATATGCTCCAAAGAATTTTATGCCAAACCAAGTTGGATTAATATCGGCAATGGAAAATATTGTTCAATGGAATGTAGTCAGAAATCACAGATAAAAGGCACCCATGTTAAATGTGAAATATGTAAAAAAGAAATATGGAGAACACCAAGCAAAATAAGGCGTTCTAAAAGCAGAAAATATTTTTGCAATAAATCATGTCAAACTCTTTGGCGTAATAGCATAGTATATGTCGGCAAAAATCATCCGAATTGGAAGAATGGGGGAACTATGTATCGAAAGATATTACAAAGAAGTACAAAAGAAAAAATCTGTTGTTTATGCGAAATAAAAGACGAACGCATATTAGCAGTCCACCATATAGATAAAAACAGAAAAAATTCTAAATTGGAAAACCTTATATGGCTTTGTCATAACTGTCATTTTTTAGTTCATCACGATACAAAAACAGCAAAAAAACTTATGGAGGCTATAGTGTAGTGGCCAGCACAACACCCTGTGGCGGTGTCAGCGGGAGTTCGAATCTCCTTAGCCTCCCCAAAAGCAAACTAGCGAATTCAAAACAAAAAATTCTATCTTTGAAAAGATAGAATTTTTTTGTTATAGTAGATATATAAATATACATCTTATGAATACCCTAAAAGATATCCAAGAATTTATCAATCTGGCGCAAAAAAATAGAAAGTATCCGGCCAACACAGCTCACGGAAAGCGCGCGGCTTTAAAGTTATTTGAGACTGTTTTACACCCAGATGAGCTGGAATCCTTAGAACTAATAGAAGATAGAATGAAAGAGATTTACCTTAGCTTAATCAGTCGTCACCAACATACCTTTAGTATTAAGTCCCTCAATACCTATAAGGGAAGATTTTTAAAAACCATCCAAGATTATAAAAGATATGGCAAAGATCCAGATGCTTTTTCACGCTGGGAAGTCAAAAACCGCAAGCAGAAAGACAAAGACACAAAAGAAGATACTAAAAAAGATACATCTCTATCTAATATATCTTCATCCATTCACAGCCCTGTGCATAAGATACAGATAACCCTAGAATCTGGCAAGACTTTCTCCATGGAAATTCCGCAAAATATTTCTAAAGGAGATTCCACCATCATTCAAAAGATTATTTCATCTTTTACAGAATAGATATTCTGTGGAAAACTTTAAAAATTTAAAAACCGCGCTAAACGATTTTTAAATTAACTTTAAAATTTCTTCTCGCAAATCGTATGAATTGCAATGTGTTAAAACTCCTAAATAAGATTGCAGAGTTTTATTGAATTTTTCCTCCGACATTTCCTTGTTTTTTAGAGCGTTAACTTTTACTACAATATTCTTTAACATCCTATCTCTTGTTTTTACTCTTACTATTTTATGATACGGAAAAACCACATATCCTAAAAAATCAACCCCTTGATGATACTTTCTGACAACAATTTTATTTGGATGAAGTTCCAGTTTTAGATTATTTTTTAAAAAAGCATCTATTTTCGATATATAACTTTCAAACTTTTCCATGCCATCTTCTACAATCACAAAATCATCGCAATACCTTATATAGTATTTTATCCTGAGTTGATGCTTAATAAATTGGTCTAATTCGCATAGATAAACATTAGAAAATAATTGACTGACAACATTCCCCAAAGGCAAACCCTTTTCAAAACTTTTAATAATACTTTCTAGAAGCCAAATAACTTCTGCATCTTTAATTTTCTTTTTTACCAAATCAAGCAAAATATCCTGGTCAATGGAGTCAAAAAACTTTCTGACATCACATTTTAAAACATATGCCGGCTTTGTATTATTTCTACTTTGCTTTTGCAAAAACACTTTTAATTTCTCAACAGCCCTATGCGCCCCTTTTTCATTTCGACAAGAATAAGAATCAAAAATAAAATGCCGGTCAAAAGTGGGGTATAAAATTCTAAAAATAGCGTGGTGCAATACCCTATCGCGAACACAGGCCTTGTGAATATGTCTTATTTTGGGGTCTTTAACATAAAAAGAATAATAAGGCGAATGTTGATAGGTTTTATTTTTTAACTCTTGATAAAGCTTGAATATATTTGGTTCTAAGTTATACTCAAATTGCATAACATCAGGCTTGCTTCTTTTACCTTTTTTAAACTCGTCCCAAGCCAAAAACAAATTCTCAAGAGAAACAATATCATTAAATAAATTATCACTATGACCTTTAACCCCCCCCCCCAGACAGTTTCAATTTGCCTATCTTGCATAAAGTTTATGAATTATATAAATTATTTTATGAATACTCAAAATGGTTTCCTAAAAAAGATAAACACATCATTGGTAAACGATGTGAGGACTTAATCTTAGACATTATAGAATTAATCTTGCTGGCAATCAATGATAAAACCGACCGTAAATTACTTATCCTGGAAAAAATCAGTGCCAAGCTCAACACCCTCAGAATGTTTATTCGTATAACCAAAGAATTGAAAATTATCAGTCTAACTAAATACGCTATTTTACAATCAAGGATTGATGAGATTGGCAAATTATTGGGTGCGTGGATAAAAAATGCACAAAAGAAAAGCCCCTAAGGGCTTTTCTTCATTATATAGGAACTTCGGAGCGAGCGCAGATATTGTCATTGGAGTTATCGGGGTTGTAGTTGTTGCCATAGACCTTGCTATTGCCAGAGTTGAAGTTGAGGTAAGGGACATTACCATTGGAATCGCGCGAACGCATATTGTGTAGTTACATCTATGTCACCGGTAATACAAAATTAGTATTCCCTGAGTTTTTCTCTGTCCGTCGCAGAGCAGTTTTCCGAGTCAAAGTTACTCAAGATAATTACACAAGCAGTTCCCAAATTGTATTGCGGCAAACCGATATTCCGTAGAACCGGTTATATTAGCCAAGATTATTGTATAAAAAAATACCGCTTTTTGCAACATCTTAGTGATGTTGCAAAAAGCGGTTTGATTGACGGAATTCAAAAATTCAAGAACTCGCGTCAACTTGCGAGTTGACGGGGAACTGCGGAGCGAGCGCAGACAGGGCCACCGGAGTGATCGGGGCTGCAGTCGTAGCCATAGACCTTGCCATCGCCAGAGTCGAAGAAGAGGCAAGGGACAAGACCATAGGAAACGCGCGAACCTCCCGACTTCGTCCACCTCGCGACATTCAAATGACCTCCTGTCGTTATGTGATACGCCAACTCCAACAACCAGTCCTCGAGGTGCGTCGTATCAACCAACCCTTGGCTCCGGCGCCAGTTGGCGTCTTGATTGGCATTGACGGGAGGCTCCACAGTTGCCTCAACATCAACCACATACGACCCGTCCCGGTAAGGGTTGCGGTCGTTGCGTTTGATGTTTTTGACTTGGTCATCGGCGAACGCGGTATCCATATCTGCGTACCACGATTTCGCCGCAAATTTCGGCTTCGCCTTGGCACCAATTTGGTGAAGTGCGTCCCGGACTTTGTTGAGCGTGACGAGACGAATTTCTTCATCTCCATCTCTGCGAAAAAAATCCAAAACTGGCACTGTCCATCGGCCCATCCTGTCGCCCATCTCCAAGCCGGCGATTTTGGCATCGTATTCTTCGGGTTCAACGCCAAGGATTTTGTAGGTCACCCGCCAATCCAACGCGGTGGGCAGCGGTACTTCTTCAATCACCACTGGCGGATTAACTTCTACCAACATCCACTCGCCACGCAGAAGCGCTTCGGCACGATCTTCTCCGCCGATTTTGTTGATGACGGATTCGAGCCAATTACCTGTCCTGTGTCCATACTTTGACATCACAACCTTCTTTCTCTGGCTGATAACCAGAATTATTCCCACACCTGATAGGCGGGGGCCACGAAATGTGGCGATGCCAAGCCGCCAAAATAGCAGCCATAGCCAAAAATCCTCTTTTTTAAAAAGACTTTTGGCTATGGCTAGCTAAATTTCAATTCTAAAAGAGCTTTAAACTATGTAATAACTATAGCATACAATGTAATAATATGTCAAGCTTTTTAGGTGCTTTCAAAAGGTGCGCCCGCGGGCGCACCTTTTGATTTTTTTTCACATTCTAACTCCTAAATACCAAATTCCAAATACTCACTAACGCGCATACTCCACAATTCGATTCTCTCGAATCACGGTCACCTTAATTTCTCCTGGGTATTTTAATTCTTCTTCAATATTTTGAGCAATTTGTTTGGCAATTTTATTTGCTCCCAAGTCATCAATTTTTTCTGCTTTCACAAACACGCGAATTTCACGCCCAGCTTGAATAGCATAAGCCTTTTCAATGCCATCAAATTTATTGGCAATATCTTCAAGAGCCTTGAGTCGTTGCAAATAATTTTCAATGGTGTCCTTTCTTGCCCCTGGACGTGACCCAGAAATCGAATCCGCCACCGTCACAATCACCGCTTCAATAGTATCTGATGGGTAATCGTTATGGTGAGAACGCATAGCGTGAATAACCGCCTCAGATTCGCCATATTTTTCCAAAATTTTAATTCCAATTTCAATGTGTGAACCTTGAATTTGTTGGTCCAAAGCTTTTCCAATGTCGTGAAAAAGCGCGCCACGTTTAGCTACTTGGCTATCGGCTTTTAATTCATCAGCAATGGTTTCGGCAATTTGCGCCACTTCCATAGAGTGGGCCAATACATTTTGACCATAACTGGTTCGGTAATGAAGCCTGCCCAAAATTTGCACCAATTTATCATGAACTCCGACAATTCCCAAGTCATAAATAGCTTTTTCACCCGCTTGCTTTATAATTTGAGTAATTTCTTCCGTTGCTTCGGCCACCTTTTCTTCAATTTTAGCCGGCTGAATCCTGCCATCGGCAATTAATTTATCCAAAGCAATTTTAGCAATTTGTCTTCTAATTGGATTAAAGCAAGAAATCACCACAGAATCCGCACTTTCATCCAAAATTAATTCCACGCCCGTCATTTTTTCAAAAGTCTTAATGTTTCGGCCTTCTTTACCAATAATTCTTCCCTTAATGTCTTCGCTAGGTAGAATAATTGTCGTCGTGCTCAATTCTTGAGTGTGAGGCACCGCCACTTTTTGAATGGCGAGCGCCACAATATCTCTTGCTTTAGATGATAGTGTATCGCGACCCTGCTCTTCCATTTTTTTAATTCTTTCTAAAATATCTTTTTGGTAATCAGTTTCCACCAAAGCCAAAAGTTCTTTTTTAGCATCTTCGCGAGATAAATTGGCCACTTTTTCTAATTTTCCTTCAGCTTCCAGCCTCAATTTGTCCACGCCCTCTTTTACCACCTTTAATTTTTCTACTTTATCCGTAAGTTCGGCATCTTTTTTATCGAACATAGAAACCTTATCCTCCAACAATTTTTCTCTATCCAACAAAACTTGCTGAGCTTTTAAAAACTCTTTTCTTCGTTGATCAATATCTTTTTGCGAGGCTTCAATTAATTGAGCCGATTTTACTTCAGCATTCTTAACCAACGATGCGGTTTCTTCTTTTACTTGAATGACTCTTTTTTGTAACTTTTCTTCAAGTGACCCTGCGCGCTTTTTTGCCAATGATTGACGGGCGTAATATCCAATCACGCATCCGGCAACCAGGGTCAAAACACCGACAATAAAATTTATAATTATTTGATCCATGGCTTACTAAATTCGAATATCGAATATCGAAATTCGAAACATATTTTAAAAATTAAAATTTATAATTTTGGATTTGTTTCGGACTTCGGATTTCGTGCTTCGGATTTTATATTTTAATTATACGTAAAATATACCAACATGGTGAGTTTGGCATATTTTAAAAACTTTTAGGCTAGAGAGCTAGCGCGTGGTAGCAATAACTTCATCAATGAGACCGTATTCTTTGGCCTCTTGTGCGGTCAGATAGTAATCCCTGTCAGTGTCTTTTTCAACTCTGTCGATAGCTTGACCCGTGTGTTTTGATAAAATTTGGTTTATCGATGCTTTGATTTTAATAATCTGCCTTGCGGTGATTTCTATTTCCGAAGCCTGTCCTTGAGCTCCCCCCATAACTTGATGGAGCAAAATTTCAGCGTTAGTCAGAGCAAAACGTTTGCCCTTTGCGCCCGCTGCTAAAATAATGGCGGCCATAGAAGCCGTAAGCCCAATACAAATGGTAGAAACCGGGCATTTTAAATATTGCATCGTGTCGTAAATTGCTAAACCAGCTGTCACCGAACCCCCTGGGCTGTTAATGTAAAGCTTAATATCTTTTTTAGGGTCTTTTGATTCCAAATAAAGCATCTGGGCGATAACCACATTGGCACTCGCATCATTGACTGGACCCGACAAAAAAACAATACGCTCTTCTAAAAGCCTTGAAAATATGTCATATGCGCGTTCACCGCGTTGTGATTTCTCTATAATAGTTGGAACTAATACCATTACGTCGAATTTGAAATTTGAAATTCAAAATTTAAAATAAGTAGGTGTCGAAATTTTGATAAAGCAAAATTTCGACGTTTTTAATTATTTCAAATTCAGTATTTTCAAATTGATTTCAAATTTCAAATTGTAAATTTCAAATTTTCGAAAAACTCTCGAGTTTTTCGAACACTTTTTCGTTATAGATTGCACCTTTAGTATACTCTCTTAGCTCGTTAACGTCAATTTTTTCTAATTGCTCTTTTGAATATCTTTGCATCACTTTTGTCATTTCTTCGTTTAATTCTTTTTCATCAACTTCAATATTTTCTGCTTTTCCAATTTCTCGCAGAACCAAAAAGTTTCTGATTCTCTTTTCAGCTTCCAAACTAAAAGATTTTTTCACCTCGTTTTCATCTTTTTTTACCGAAGCTAAATATTCATCAAAATCTATTTTGGCATTTTGGGCAATTTGATTTTTAAAATCTTCAAAAAGTCGCGCACTTTCGTAGTCCACCATTTTTTCTGGCAAATCAAAGGTAATTTTCTGTGAAACATTATGCAAAACTTCTCCTCGTTTTCGTTGTCTTTCTCCTTCCTGTTTTTCCATAGTTATTCCACCTCTGATATTTTCTTTCAAACTCACCAAACTATCAAAAGCAGAGACGGGCGATCCGGCAGAGCCGACCCCGCTCGCGTCTTGACCCAAACTTTTTGCTAATTCATCATCAATTTCCGGTAATTCCATTTTTTGCACCAAAACCATCCTGACCTTAAAATCAGATTCTTTGCCCGCCAACTCTTTATTAGGAGTATTGTCGGGGAATTTTGCTTTAAATTCTTTTTCATCTCCCGCTTTCATCCCCAAAATATTATCTTCAAAATCTTTCAAAAATCCGCCTTCATTTAAAATAAAACTATCTTGAATTATTTTCCCGCCGTTAATTTGGCTGTTTTGATATTCTATTTCCACAAAATCTTTTGGCTCAGCTCCACGCTCAACAGGCGAAAGTTTGGCTTTGCTTTTTTGCAAATAAATTACGGCGTCCTCAACTTCCTTTTCATCAACTAAAATGTCTTGCCCTTTTACTTTTTTGGCTATTTCTTGATAGTCCGGCAAAACAATTTCTGGCAAAACCGAAATTTTTACCACAAATTCAAAAGGCGAACCCTTGGCGATTTTTTTAATTTGGACTTCTGGATCTCCAATAGGTTCTAGCTTACTTTCAGTAACAAAATCTCTGTAAGATTTTTTAACCGCTAAATCTCCCGCTTCCATGAGCAAATTCTCATTACCAATCTTTTCTTCCACCATTTTTAAAGGCACCGCACCCTTGCGAAATCCATCCATTTTGACCTGGTCTTTTAATTTCAAAAGCGCGCCCTCAAGATATTTTTGAAATTCGTCGGCAGTTAACTCAAACTCAACTTCTATTTGCGATTTTGGTAATTTTTTAATGGTATTTTTCATATATTTTTTGGCCCCGCGAAGCTTTAGCGAAGTGGGGTTATTTCTGTTTTCATTTTTTTAATTTTTTATTTTTTTCTCCTTCTATCTTCTTTTTTTCTTTTTGTAATTCTTTAATATGTTTTTCTGTAGGTAGATTTTCTGGCAACTCCCCACCAATATTTTTAATCGTTTGCCTTATCTTTCCCCCTACCATAAAATGTGTTTTTGAGGCTAAATCTTGGCCCCTTATATTATCTTTTCTAATTTTTTCATCAGTTTGAGTAATTCTAAATAAATTAGCCGCCAACTCAGCCGCTCCAGCCACATCTAATAATTCTCCTTTTTTAATTTTTTTGTGTCGTTCCAATATTGGCAAATCCATACCATAAAGACCTCTATATCCCGCATTATTAAATGCTCCAAAATGAGTAACCCCAGCGCCTTTCGCCGTTTTAAAAAGTTTTTTATTTTGATTAGAAACTTCGCCTCGAATAAACAATCTTTTATCGCTAGCAGATAATTGCTCAAATATTTCTTGCTTCCTAGTTTGCACAGCAAAATAAGTTTGAGCCAAAGCTACCTCTTTCTTATTTGAATCTCCATTTTGAGCTACAAGATAACAAGCATATCTATCTAATTTATAATCCTTAACTTCTCTTACCGCATCAGAGCCGATTGTAACCATTTTAACCATTCGGTTAAAATGGTTTTCCACAATCTCGCCACTATTCATACATGCCCGAGTAGCCCTTATGATAACTTCTTCTGCTTTTTGCCAATTTTCGTAACCTAACATAGGAAGCAACTCACGAGCTTCCCAATATTCAACTCCTTTTTCATCAATTTTCTTTATTTTTTCAAAACTCTTATAAGAATCTGATAAAATTAAGTCATTCATAACATTTTTTTAATTCTTTCTATTTTGAGCTATCCAGAAATTCCGGACAACTCACCTATGTGCACTTTTTGCACATCTCTTTTTACAAATTATCTATTTTTGATGCCATAATAAAATCGTTTTCGGATAGTCCTTTTACAAAATGTGTCCAGAGCGTAACTTCTACTTTATTGTAGTGAATGGCGATATCTGGATGATGCCCTTCGCTTTCGGCAATTTCAGCAATCTGATTTACAAATTTCATCGCCTGCACAAAATCCCCAAACTTAAATTCTCTCACTATCTTGTTACTTTCAATAAATTCTCCACCTTCGCCAAGGCTTCGGCGGACAAGCCAGCCCGTTTTTAGTTGTGAAAAGTAATCCTTAATCTCGCCTTGAGTCAAAAGCTTAATTCGCCCATGCGGCACACATTTTTTATCTACCAAATTTTCCATAAATTTAATCTATGGCCTACTTTCTGCGATAGCAGAGGTTAGGCTATATCAATATTTACTAACCTTTCCACAAATTTATTTTAAATATTATCTATAGTATACTATTTCGATAAGATTTTCAATTTTTGCCAACAAAAACATTGACGAAAGGCAAACAAATATGCTAACTTTATTTTAGTTTCTTTCCCAACCTAAGCCCAAGGAGCCACAAAAATGGCACTTTCTTTACAGGAATTATCTGGAGCTTACGCAAATGCCCTTGAAGCATTCAACACTCTTTCTCAACTACCAGATCACAATCCAAAAGAAAAAGGTGGCTATTTAGTCATCTTAAGTATGCGCTCTGGCATTGTCGAGGCCATTCTGCTCATCGGTGAATGTAGTGCCGAAAATGCTTCAAGATATCACCGATTCGCTTTAGAGAAAGCCATGAGACTCTCTGAGCACCGAGATCACGTCAGCAGTTGGCAAAGTCGAAATCCGGAAAAAGAACAATATCAGGGAGGGGTTAAATTCGGCGACTACGTCCATGCTTTTTCGGGGCTCAGTGAAAAAAAAGATGAAGTTATTGCTTTGATGAGTATTGTAGGAGCATCTCATATAAAACGACGTGATGCTAGACAAATCGCTGAGATTAGCGATAATATTGAACTTCTTGTTCAATGCCTAGACTAGTGTCAAAATAAAATTCCAAGGCGAACGCAAAGCGTTCGCTTCTTTTTTTGTATAAAAATCCCTATATTACTTTTTGTAAAACTTCTTTACCCACCATTTTTTGATAAATGGTAGTGACTGGGTGGATAAATAATAACCAGTAGTTGGGATTAACGGACTCACCAAGTAATTTTTGACTCCAATCAAGTAAAAAACAATGGCGGTGATAATATAAGTCGCAACTAAAATAAAAAACATCCGAGTAAAACTTGTTTCCCAAGCCTTATCCATTTCAACCTTTTTATTTCTTTCCTGAATTAAATTAATTTCTTTTTCTATATCCATGAACTTGATTTAATAATTACTGCCCCTAATTTCCATTTTCATAAAATAAAGATCACCCCCATTCACCAGATGTAAATTCTATTTTACCGCCTAGAAAATATATTCCTGTTTTCCCATCGTCAGTACTAAATTTAACACCATACTTCTCCGCAATAATGAAGGGGCCCTCCATAAAATCTCCGTCCTCTTCTCTTGCTGTCCCAAATTTTTTCTGTTTTTCCCATAAATCATCGACATCAATAAGTGTTCTCTCGTTAAACATTTCACTTAATTTATACTCCATCATTAAGGCAAAGGCATGAGATGTACAACTATTCTTACCTTTTTGATCATGAACAGGTATATTATATGGATTAAGAACTTTATATGATTCTGGAATTTTTCTATCCCATTGAAGTTTTATTTTCATAGGATTTGGTTTGCCCCTTCTAAATACCATTTATCTTTATCTTTATTATATATGTATGTAAATTTCTCTTCTTTCTTGGGCAAATTCATTGTTTCTCGTAAAACTATTGAGATTTTATCTAATGCACCATTAATTTCCTTATCAGATAATTTAGCCTCAAGAATAAATAATATAGTTGGGTTATTATTGTTTAATCCCTTATGAGAAGCTACTATTACAAAGTTATCATTTTCCTTAGAAGCCTTATTTCTTACTAGTTTATATAACTTTAAAATAGTATTCTTAATCTTTTGCCAAATCGCATCGTCTAGATCAGTTAATATATGATTTAGAAACCATGGGCCAACTAAGAAAGTAAAAAAGTACCAAGCTCCGCTAATAAACCATTCTGGGAGAACTGCCCCTGTGCCCATAACATAATCTGCCCTACCTTCTTTTTCATATCTCTTGTCAATATTTTCCTTTTCTTTTTTAATCTTTTCATTATCGATTATTTCTATCCTATAATCTTTCAATTCTTCCAAGATGCTTTCTACAGATATCTCTATGCTATGACAATTGAAATCAATTTTTATTTCTTTATCCTTATCTTCGTGTAAAATTTTCTTTCCAGATTTCTCAGCAATAAAAATTTCTTTATTATAATCCTCTGTAATTTTTCTTCGGTAATCAAAATCAACAAATTTATCCTCCTTTTTAATAAAAATATTTCTTAAAGCTTCTAGAAAAATCCTAAGTTTACTGGATTTTTGGTGATCAGAAAAATTTTTAAGATGATCTAATTGAGCAGAAAGAGCATTGATTTGATCCTTGAGGTCTTCTCTGGATTTTTGGTGATCAGGAAAATTTTTAAGATGATCTAATTGAGCGGAAAAAGAATTAATTTGATCTTTGAGATCTTCTATTGTAGCCATAATTAAACTAAAAGCACAATTATTAAAAAATTATAATATAAAATTTTCGCCCCGCGCTTTTGGGCGCGGGGCGAAGTAATTAACTAAACTAGAAACGCTACAATCAACAATGCCACGATGTTCAAAACTTTAATCATTGGGTTAATCGCAGGTCCGGCAGTGTCTTTGTATGGGTCACCAACGGTATCTCCCGTAACCGCTGCCTGATGCGCAAAACTGCCCTTTCCGCCTAAGTTTCCTTCTTCAATGTACTTTTTAGCATTATCCCAAGCGGCGCCTCCTGTGGTCATAGAAATGCCCACAAATAGGCCTGTAACGGTGGCTCCAATCAATAATCCTCCAAGAGCTTCAACTCCCAAAACATAGCCCACCAAAATTGGGGCAACTACTGGGATAAGCGCTGGAATCATCATTTCTTTAATCGCAGCTTTAGTCACAATGTCCACGCACTTTCCGTATTCTGGCTTAGCAGTTCCTTCCATTAAACCTTTAATGTCGCGGAATTGTCGGCGCACTTCATCCACCACTTTGCCGGCGGTTTTTCCCACTGCTCCCATTAAAAAGCTAGCGAATAGATAAGGAAGTAAACCTCCGATTAATAAACCGGCAATAATTTTTGGATTAGTTAAATCAAAAGCCACATTGCCAAAACCGGCTTGGCTGGTAACTTCTTGAGTGTAAGCTGAAAACAAAACCAAGGCGGCAAGTCCGGCAGAAGCGATAGCATAGCCCTTAGTTACGGCTTTAGTAGTGTTTCCAACTGCATCCAATTCATCGGTAATTTTTCTGATTTCTGGTGGCATTCCAGACATTTCTGCAATTCCGCCGGCGTTGTCAGTGATTGGTCCGTAAGCATCAACTCCAACGACAATTCCTGAAATTGAAAGCATTGATACAACCGCAAGCGCTACTCCGTAAATTCCTGCCAAGTGAAAACTTAAAATAGTTCCTCCGGCAATTAACAAAACTGGGTAAGCGGTGGCTTGCATTCCAATTCCCAATCCACGAATAATGTTGGTTCCATGTCCGGTTTCTGATGCTTTGGCGATAGATATTACTGGGCTGTATTTTTTGTCGGTGTAATATTCAGTAATCACAAACATACCCACGGTGATTACCAAACCAATTAAAGTGGAAAGGTATAAATTCATCACGGAAATATCTTGTCCCACCATCATTTTGCTAATTAAAGGATAAAAAGCGATGGCTGATAAAATAACTGAAACGGCCAAGCCTTTATACATAGACCCCATAATGCTTTTTGATTTTCCTAGTTTTACAAAGAAGCTTCCAATAATAGAAGTTAACATTGAAATACTGCCCAAAAAGAGAGGCAATAAAATAAATTGTGGGCTTCTTGGAAACAAGAGTGCTCCCAAAATCATCGTGGCCACCATTGAAACTGAATACGTTTCAAAAATGTCAGCGGCCATTCCAGCGCAGTCGCCCACGTTGTCTCCTACTTGGTCGGCGATAACTCCTGGGTTTCTTGGATCATCTTCAGGAATATTTTTTTCAATTTTTCCTACCATATCAGTTCCTACATCGGCAGCTTTGGTGTAAATGCCTCCGCCAACTCTGGCAAAAACAGAAATTAAGCTAGCTCCAAATCCTAATCCAATTAAACCAGAAATTCCGGTGGCAAAGTAATATCCAGCCACAGCCAAAAGCCCTAAAGAAACTACCATTAAACCGGTAATTAATCCGCCTTTAAAAGAAATATCTAAAGCGTGGTCGATACTTCTTTCGGCAGCTTTGGCAACGCGAGTATTAGCTTGCGTTGAAACAATCATACCAATGAATCCAGAAAGAGCAGACAAAACTGCTCCAATTAAAAACCCGATAGCAATTTTCCAACCCATAAAAAATAATAATACGAAAAATAAAATTACCGCAACAACAGCAACCGTTTTAGTTTGTCTTTTTAAGTAAGACATCGCGCCTTCTTGCACCGCAGCGGTGATTTCTATAGCTTTTCCACCAGCCACTGGCGAAGCATTAATTTTAGAAATCATAAAAAACACAAACGCGATAGTGAAAAGCGAAACGATAATCGGAGATCG
>CAYHFP010000002.1:0-22413 GCA_964355995.1 uncultured Candidatus Saccharibacteria bacterium
GCCAAAGGCTACGGAAAAAAATTATAGCAGATTTATAGCCAGAAATTGGGGAAAATACAAGAAAGTTTTTTAATGTCCATTTTGTAAGTCACGGCGATATGGTGAGTGCTTGGTAATCAATATTCTATTTTAAGTGAATATTTCTAGTTAAGATGCTCGCTACTATTTAACACATGAATCTTCTTTTGTCCGCTTTCTAAAATTTCAACAATACTAACCTCGGCATTTTTAGGCTGATGGGCGCGGTAATTTTCTTCGGTTAATTCTTTTTCTAAAAGATGCAAAAGTAAAACTCCCAAAGTTCCGCCATGGCTCACCAAAAGCACTGTTTCATTTTTGTGCTTCTCTACCAAATGGTGTAAAAAATCCGTGGCACGTTTTTGAAGCTCCAGATAAGATTCTCCGCCATCGGGTTTAAACAAATGAAATGGCTCTTTTGAAAGCTTTTTAATGGCCTTCCACTCGGCTTTTCCCTTGCCCTCGTAAATTCCAAGGTGTTGTTCTTTTAAAGGGTCCGAAGGCACAATTTGAGCCCTGGGATGATGTTTTAAGGCCTCTTTTGTCGTATGCACTGCTCGGTGCTGAGGACTAGTATAAGCGATAGCAATATCGTGAATTTTTAAGTGCTCTGCCAACTTTTGTGCCTGCAAAATTCCCTCTTCATTGAGCAAAACTTCAGATTCGGCCGAAGCTAAACCACCATCAATATTTTCATCAGTTTGAGCATGACGCACAATAATTATTTTCATACTTTTTATTATTTTCAAAAACCTAACTATTCGCCTATTCGCGCGAATAGGCGAATAGTTTATTACTATTTAAATTTTTTCCGTAATTCTGAATAATTTGGCAAAGCTCGAGAAACTAATTTCCAAAATTCTTTTGAGTGATTAAATTGCCCCAAGTGGCAAAGTTCGTGAACAATAATATAATTTGCCAGCTCATCAGAAAGTAAAACTATTTTATAATTAAAATTCAGATTTCCTTTTCTACTGCAACTTCCCCACCGGCTCCTTTGATTTTTAATACTTATTCTACCAACATTAAAACCATAAAACTGATTAAAATATTCAATTTTTTGTTTTACTAATTGGCGTGCCTGCTCTTTATGTTTTAGATATTCTCGGCGACTGCCGTGCAAAAATATTTTATCTTTTACCGAGGCAACATATTGGATTTTTTCCAAAATCCACCGAGACTTTTTCAAAATAAACTGCTCGATAAAATTCACGCTCATCCCCGCCGGTGCCGTAACCAACACTTGACCATCTCGCTGAACTTGCAACCGTAAAAGTCGCGCCCGCGAACTTATTTTTAAAGTATAAGAAATTCCCATCTAATTAAACCTGGCTTTTTTGCTTTTTAGAGCCTTTGGCAAAGCGTAAACTGCCAAAGTTTTGACTGCCTCGGCCAGTATAATAATCTCCTTCCAACATATTTTTTTCTTCAAAAAATAATCTGGCAGTTCCCCGGTGGATACTAATATCTTTCACGGAATTCGGCTTTGGCTCAACAACATATTGATAATTTAAATATTTGCCTTCGGGTTCGCCAGATATAACCGCCGCCGATTCGCTCTGCGATACATTGGAATCTGAAATCAGCAATATTTTAATATCGGTCCAAGTCTGAAATATCTTTAAAGTAACTTTAATTTCTTTAGTATGCCCGTCGCGAGAAGATTTTAAGTTTCCATGCCACTCGCCATTTAAATTAGGAGTTTTAATTACTTGCATTTTAGCCAAAGGTTTCCAAACAAAGCGATCGAAAATTAAAAAAACCGCGCCATAAAAAAACAAAACCGATGGGCTCTCAATCCACCAAGATAAGTGAATTTGATAGTATTCAAGCACATTACTAAAACCCCAGGCTAATAAAATACTCATCAATGCCAAAAATAGCAAGACATTTTTTCGCTCCTCGGTGTCTATTGAATATGGATGCATGGTGTGAATTTGAAATTTGAAATTTACAATTTGAAATAATTAAAAGACGATACGTTTTCAAATTAAAAAATTTAGATATTCGCCCACGCGCCCGCAGGCGCGTGGCTTGATTTCAAATTTCAAATTGTAAATTGTAAATTACTTTATACGTCTAAGTTCTTCACCAACTTAGCATGGCTTTGGATAAATTTTTTACGAGGTTCCACTTCTTCGCCCATTAAAATATCAAACGTTTTATCTGCCAAATGACCATCTTCAATTTGAACCTGAAGTAATAATCTATTTTCCGGATTCATAGTAGTTTCCCAAAGTTGTTCGGAATTCATTTCTCCCAAACCTTTATATCTTTGCAAGCTGACCGAAGTTTTACCAATCTCCGCCACAATCTTATCTTTTTGCTCTTCGTTATAAGCATAATGCACTGCCTTACCAGATTGAATTTTATAAAGTGGTGGCTGAGCAATATAAATATACCCCGCTTCCATAATTGGTTTGAAATATCGATAAAATAAAGTCAAAAGCAAAATTCTAATGTGCGATCCGTCCACGTCCGCATCGGTCATAATCACAATTCGGTGATAGCGTAAATTTTCAATATTAAAATCTTCCGCAATCGCGGTTCCCAAGGCAATAATTAAAGACTTAACTTCTTTATTGGCCAACATTTTGTCCAAGCGTGCTCGTTCCACGTTTAAAATTTTACCACGCAAAGGCAGAATCGCTTGATAATTTCGATTGCGCGCCATTTTGGCTGATCCACCAGCCGAATCTCCCTCCACAATGTAAAGTTCGGATTCTTCGGCATTTTTTGATAAACAATCGGCTAATTTCCCGGGCAAAGCCAAACCTTCCAAAACTCCTTTTCGCAAAACCGTCGCCCGCGCGGCTTTGGCTGCGAGTCTCGCCTTAGTTGCCAAAATACAATTTTCAATAATGGCGCGGGCGTCAGTTGGGAATCTTTCTAAATAATCAGTCAAAGCTTCGGCTACGGCATCTTCAACGGCGCCTTTAGCTTCAGGATTGCCTAATTTCGCTTTGGTTTGACCTTCAAATTGCGGGTTGCGAATTTTAACCGACACGACTGCCGTTAAACCTTCGCGCACATCTTCACCGGTGAAATTCTCGTCTTTTTCTTTTAAGAAATTTTCACGTCGAGCGTAAGTATTTAAACATCGAGTCAAAGCCGTTCTAAAACCCGAAATATGCGTTCCACCTTCGGGAGTATAAATATTGTTAGCAAAAGATTGTTCAGTGCATTCCATTTCTTGGGTATATTGAAAAGCCGCTTCAATCGCAATATCAGCTTTAGTAGAATTCACTGAAAATATATTCGAATGACGCGCAGTATTGCCAGACGCCAAAAATTTTACAAAACTACCAACTCCACCTTCAAAATAAAAAACATAATCTTGTTCTTCGCCCTTTTTTCTTTCGTCGCGGAAAGCAATTTTTACTCCGCGGGTTAAATAAGCCTGCTGACGCACGTGGCCTAAAATTTTATTAACATCATATTTAATTTCTGGAAAAATTTGTGGGTCGGCATCAAAAGTAATTTTGGTTCCGGATTGTTTGGTATCGCTGACTTTTTTAACCGCGCCTTTTGGCACACCACGGAAATATTCCTGTTTGTATACGCCACCATCACGGTGAATTTCCGCTTCCATAAATGTGGAAAGAGCACAAACCACCGAAACTCCCACGCCGTGTAATCCTCCAGAAACTTTGTAAGCATCACCGCCAAATTTTCCTCCGGCATGAAGGGTCGTCAAAACGGTTTCCAAAGTTGATTTGCCAGTATCAGGATGTTTCTCAACTGGAATACCTCGGCCATCGTCGCCCACACTGACGCGATTATTCGCCATTAAAGTAATCGTAATACTTTTAGCATAACCAGCCATCGCTTCGTCCAAACAATTGTCCACAATTTCCCAAATTAAATGGTGCAAACCATCAAGTCCAGTTGACCCAATATACATTCCGGGTCTTAGTCTTACTGGCTCCAAACCCTTTAAAACTTGAATATCTTTAGCGCCATATTCCCCTTCTTTTCTGAATTTTTTTTCAGCAATCGCCTCTAATTTAGGTGCTTCTTTTTCTGGCGCATTTTCTTTTACAACTTCTGTTTTTCGCAATTTTAATTCCCAAGGTTTTAGTTTAATCTTTTTTTCTTCAGACTTTATTTCAGTTTTTATGGTATCGCGAACTGGCGCAGGTTTTTCTGCTTTAGGCTTTTCCTTTGCCACGCTGGAGCCTTTGGCGGCAGCGGGTTCCTTTTCCTCGGCGTCTTTGATGTTTAACTTCATAGAACTTTTTTAATTAGATATTCTCCAATTTTACCAAAATAAGTAATCCAGGGGAAGAGTTGACAATAATTATTTAGTTTTATATATTAGAGGGAGCACCTTAAACTACTTACCTCCCAAAAAGGAATGAGCCATGAATATCATTAGTGGATTAATGTTTTACTACCTTCTTAGTTGTCTTCTTATTGGTTTGCCGATGGCAATTGCCTCGGTAGTGCTTTATCAATGGGGAGATTATTTTGACGAACGTGGCTGGAAAGTAACGAAAATAATTCGTAATTTTCTCCACCCACTACCCTACTTTTTTAATACAAGGGATTGGTGGTATTCTAAGATTAGTGGCGAAGATAACTATCGAGATCTTATTGGCGAAATCATAGACCGACGCAAACCTGAGCCATACCAATTTTTGCTGTATCTGGTTTTAGCTAGTCTTGGCTGGCCTATTAAGATTTTCATTCTCGCTACGATAGCAGGGATAATTTTAGGCATGTGGGGCTCATTTGTAGGTCTTGGCATTTGTGTTTTCATCGCATTTGGGACGTACAAAATATTAGAACTTTTCTGTAAATTGGTTACGTGGCCACTGCGGAAAAAACCCGAATCGATCACCTAACCTCTTTTTGGAGCCACTATGAAACCTATCGAACCGTCAAAAACGATGATGGCAACCAAAGCCTGGGCAACAATTAATGGAGGCGAGCACGATATTCGTAGCGACTATTTTGATTACTGCCAAGTTTTTTATCAAGATGAGGAAAACTATTACGGACATTGGATAACTGGCCATACAGACCTTCAAAACAGAAAGGTCAGATTTCCAAAGGAGACAACCCGAGAAATGACGCCAGAAGAATCAGAAAAATTAGAAAGATTAGACAACCACCCCATGATTCGTTTGTAAAAGAGAAAACAACCCAGGCTCTGCGATTTTCGCCGAGCTTTTTTTATAAACAAAATGGTCCGCCAGAGGCGGACCATTTTTTATCGAATGATTGCACTAAATTCTTGTTTGGTTTTTTCGGTAATTTTATCGTGAATAGTGTTTACTTCCCCATCCGTTAACGTTTTTTCTAAACTTCTGTACACAATATGAAAAGTATAAGATTTTTTATCAGCGCCGAATTTTTCATCGTTTTCATATTGGTCCATTAACTCAACTTGCTCAATCATATTTTCGCCCAAGTCGCGCACCAATTCATAATAATTATTTAAATTAATGCTTTTATCAATAATAAAAGATATGTCGCGCGCAATAGCAGGATACTTACTAACTTCTTTATATTTATTATTAATGTTTTTAAGTTGCTCTTTGATGCGGGCATCTTGTGACCAAAAAATTCTGATATCAGGAATTTCCATTTTCGCAATCGCCAATCTTTCTAGTCCAAAACCATAGGCCCAGCCATTATAACCTTCCACGGCAAAGTTTTTCAACACTAATTTTTTTGGCATTCCTCCACCCAAAAGCTCTAACCACTTGCCATTACATTCTATTTCTACTTCCAGCGAAGGGTCGGTGTAAGGAAACGTATCAACATTAAATCTAAAATTTACGCCGGCGCCGAAAATACTTTTAACAATCAGTGTTAAAGCATTTTTTAAATCTTCTAGCGTAAGAATTTTTTGGTCGTCTGGAACTAAATAAAGTCCGCCCATTTGGTGAAAAACATTCATATGATGTCTATCAACCTCGTCTTTTCTATAAACCTTTCCGTAACAAAAAACTCCAACCGATTCTTTTTTGGCGATGCGTTCTTGAATTTCTGGATTTTGTAAATAATAATGCCACATCACGGTGTCGTGAGTTCTTAAAACATTTTTGTCATCCACATAATAAGTGTCCGATTCACTGCGTGCTGGATGGTCTTTGGCAAAATCGAATAAATCAAATAAGATATCGGTAGAAATAATTTCGGGAATAATAATATTATCAAAATCAGCAAATTCTGGAATTTGCAAAACATTATCAATGATGGCTTTTAGCGGACTGCCTTCGGTGCGCGACAAATCAGGCAGAGCTAAAACTCTTTTTACTCTTTCGGCCTTAATATCGGTTCGCGCCTGCAAATCCGCCAGCAATTCTTTTTCTTTTTGATTGTCTATAACTATATTTTGTCGCATAGCATAATAAAACCCTTACCTTAATAATATTATTCTATAAAAAGAAGCAGCGTCATTGCCAATACTCCAACAACGAATGCAATAATTTGAAATATGGAATACTTAACTTCTTTGGTTTTATGAAGTTCTGGAATCAAATCTGCCACGGCCACATAAATAAATCCGCCGGCGGTAATCGGCAAAACCCAAAGCGTAAACCCTTCTACCGCCTGACCCAAAACAAAAGCAATCACAACCCCTACAACTGCACAAAGTGCCGAAAGAAAATTAAACCACAAGGCATCCTTTTTAGAATAGCCAGAATGCAATAATACGGTAAAATCGCCAATTTCTTGGGGAATTTCATGCAATACTACCGCTACCGTAGTAGCAATACCTACCGGGATACTTACCATAAAACTCACGCCTATCATAACACCATCTAATAAATTGTGCACCCCGTCTGAAAAAAGGATTAAATTTCCAACCGGACTAATATGAAGATTCTTTTCATCCTCGCCGTGATGGTGCCAATGAAGAAATTTTTCTAAAATAAAAGATAAAATAATTCCAAAAATAATCAAAATACCAGTCAAAGTAGGATGCAAAGAACTTTCCATTGCTTCTGGTATTAGGTGCATAAAAGCATCTCCTAAAAGTGAACCGACGGCCAAGCTTATAAAAATAAAGATATACTTTCGTAGTAATGCTTCCCTTAAAGAAAGTGCGAATAATCCAATTAAAGAAACCATACTTACCAAAAGGACGCTCAAAAAAGCATAAATATAGGTTGTTATCATGGTTGTATTATACTAAATAAAAATAAAAAAAACAGCCCTAAGGTTCTGAATAATGAAAATCTTTCGCGGAATTTTCGTTATTCAGAGCCATTGAAGGGCTGTTTTTTATCTAAACACAATCAATGAGGCCTATAATTTTTATTGGGCCTGAGTAGAAGGTGCTGGTAATTCTATTCTAATAACATTTGGCTGTGGCCTATTTTCTTGAATTTGCTGTTTAATTTCTCCGGCGTTTTCCATTCTTTCCTTTTTAACTTCCACCTGCTTTTGCTTAACCTCCTTTCTTACTTCTTGAGCTTTTAACGTTTGCTCTTTATTTAATTTTTTTAATTCATCGGTGGCGGTTTTATCTCCGCTTTGAATTTTATTAATAATTTCTTCTCTTTGAGTTTTAAATTCTTCTCTCATTTTTTCCATTTGAGCACTCCTTTCATCTCGTAACTTTTCTAATTCTACTTTAGCTTCCTGATTCCCCTCTTTTAATTCATTCAATAAACCTTTTTGCTCGGTTCTAATTTGGGTTCTTTGGGTTTTAATGTTTTCCATTTTCAAAACTCTCTGGGCAATTCTGTCTTTGACTTCTTGTGGCACATTAACATCGTTTTTTATATTTTCCAAAAATGCTTTGGCATTAGCTTCCACATTTTCGCGCATTTTTGCGAATTCTTCTAATTTATCTGCCGGAATTTTGTCTTCAATTTTATCTAAAGCCTTTTCTTTATTTAAATAATGCTTAGTGATATTTTCTAATAGCTTTTTAGCTCTTTCATCTTTATTATTTAAAAATTCAGCTTTCTTTTCTTCTATTTTTTTAGCATATTCATCTGCCCTCTCAAGCATTTTTTGAGCTTTTTCCTGTACCTTAGCGTCAGTGCTGTTGGCAATCATATACTCTGCCAATTTGGTTTTTTCTTCAGCAAATTTAAGCTGTTTTTCTGCTTTTTTAACCGGATTAAAAGTAAGTCCCAAAGAAACACCTTCAGTGAAATTTTTCCACCAAATTCCTAGTCCAGATGGAATAGACTTTGGTTCTTCTATAACAACTCCCTCTAATGCTTCTGACTCGCTTGCCAAATTACTACTTTCTGCCAAAACCTGCACCGTGGCGACATCTTGCGCAGTGGTCACATCTTCAGCATATGCTAAAGGCGCCACCAAACAAAAAGCAAAAACTAACATCACTTTACTTGCCAACGATAACATATTTTTTTGCATAATAATTACTAATTAATAATATTCTATTTACTTAATGTTACGCCTATTTAGAAAGCAAGTCAAAACCGCACAGTACACTATTTTCGTAAAAACTTTTGGATTTTTTTATAAAAGCTTGGCGCCGAAAAAAATGAGGAACTAAAATGTCCACCGCTTTTTAAAAGCACTAATTCAGATTTAATTTGAAAGCAAAAATGCTTCACAGAAGCCACATCAACCGATAAATCGTTTTCTGCGTGAAAAGCCAATATTTTTCTGCCATCAATTTCTTTTATATGCTTTACGGGATTATAAAAGTTTCCCGATTCTAGTTTTTTCCAATTTTTATCGGCAATTCTATAAGCTTGTCCGTAGGCATTTTTCATATATTCTAAAACCCGAGGCATCGGCTCTGCTTCGCTTTCTGCCTGCCAATCAGTTACCGGAGAAAATAAAATTACTTTGGTAACTTTTTTATTACGCGAGGCCAATATGGCCGCCGGCCCACCAAAACTTGAACCGAAAAGATATAACTCTTTAAAATTAATTTTATGTTTTTTGCCAGTTTCCAATTCAATAAATCCTTCTGGTAATTGACTAATAATATCTAAGGCATCTTGCTCTGGAGATTTTTCTAAAAATGAACCGGCGCTTTCCCAAGTACCCCGATACCTTGGATGAAAAACCCAAAAACCTTTTTCTGAATAAAAATTAAGAGCTTCGGAAAGTTTAGGCACTGAAGGCGCACCACTTAAAAAAATAATCACTTTTTGTGAAGGTTTTTTGGGTGGTAAAAATTCTGCAATAATGTCTTTTGAAAAACAGGTTCTTAATGGTTTCATAATACATACATTATATGATTAATGATTTAAAAAAATAAGGGGGTGTCGGCGCACGCGTGCACCGACACCCCTTAAAACTATTTCACTTCTTGGTTAAGCCACCCCTCCTTCTTAGAATGCCCGAGATTTTGATCATACTGACTGCCAAGACCAGAATTATAGGTCAGTGGCGGATAGACGTGAAACTTCATAGTCCTTAAGCCAAACAAGTCTCGAAGCAGTAAAAATAATTCCTCATTACGCACTCGGTGCATCAAAGCATCGGTGCCATCGGTTAGATACTTATGCATAAAGCGACCGCTCAATTCATAAGCCTCCTTTTGGTGACGCGCCATTGCTTCAATGACAATATACGCATGGGAATCAATAACCAGTCGGCATCTACGAGCCAAAACCAATGCTGGATTATTTTGAAGTGCCTGAAGCTCCAAAAAAGTTTGCATCACATTATCGACCACTTGACTGCGATCAAAGAAATAATCGTCGCCATATGAAAGCTCTTCATCAGAAACTCCCGTTTGGCGATAAGTCATGCCCCTTTCATCAATGAGTCGATAAAATCTGCCTGGTTGCTTTGTAACCATTAACTCCAAAGCGCCTCGTAACTTTTCAACGCCCACACTTTGCAACAATAAATCAGAATCCAGTTGAATTTCTGGAAACAACGTTCTTGTTGCGTGAACATGAAAGTTAAATGGCGTCGCACAGCGCAGTGCCAAATCCTTCCACATCCCAAGACTATCGGAATGTCTGACTACTTCGCTCCATGGGCAATACGGACCCCAAATACCAGGATTTAAACCAATCTGCAAGCCATTAAACTTGCAAATATCGTCTCCCCCATTACTCTTGAATTCATGGATAGTCATCGGCATCCCCGCAATAGCAGGAATAATCGTAGAATGTCGCAATGACCACTCTCCCACGTGAGTTGATCGACGACATCCACGCTCAATGAGCTGACCAATAGTTGGCCGTGGATTTTCCAAAGCACCATTAATAACTTCAAAACAAAATGTTTCGAATTTACTATTTCGTGTTTCTCCCCACGGATCCCTAAAAAGCTTTTCCCGACGATTGAGCCAGTTTTTGCCATGAACAATCCATGTGCCAATCACCTGACAAGCAAGAGAATCGATACGATTTTTAGATATACGATCCCCCACCTCAATTGTTATACCATTAGCTTTCATCGAACAATTGTCGCCAGGCTCATTTACAAAAACCAACTTACCGGGACCATCAAAATCTGCCTTGCCAATTTGAATCGTCAACGGAAATTGACGACCTCCAAATTCCACAAAACCAGATTTTCGTGCTACTTCTCCATCCATCTCCCAATCATTTGGGAAATTTCCGTGAGACCGCAAACCATTACGACCTTCAGCAATTTTTGCCAAAAGCCTTGCCGAATTACTGGATCCCAGCGACGAATCCGTAGAAATCTTTTCCACGATTTGTGTGCCAGCCGTGATACTCAAGCCAGAATTCAAATTGCTAAGTTTCATGACGCCATACTCCTCTCAAGAAGTGAAAATGACAAAGAACTACCCCATTTTAGTAACAGGGCTTCTGTAAATAACGTAACTTACAGAAAACTATTACCAAACAAAAAGGGGCCTTTTGAGGCCCCATTAATCTTATTTTCAATATATATAATTTATATTATTGCAAAAACAAAACTAATTGGGCCTTTAGCCTGACATACATCCACAAAGTCATATGTTTTCGATTAGTTATTATTATTTTTTGCATATTTATATTATTATAATTTAGAACAAAAAAGGGCCCTTTGCAGGCCCAATTAACTTTCTATTTTGTATTTATACTTATTCCTTTTTTATACAAATAAAGCTAACCGGGCCTGAAGCCTAATGTACATCCACAAAGTGAAATGTTTTCGGTTAACTAATACTTGTTGCATAATAAGTTAATGTTACTAAAATAAAACCCTTTGTCAAGTCTTCACCTCATCTCTAATATTTTTGTTAATAAAATTAAAAAGTTTTAAGTATAGAATTATTGAAACCATATATTATCCTTGAGGTGAAGACTCAATCCCCCGCCCAAAATTACAATTCGAATTTGGTTTCTGGGTAATTGTGAAATTCTTGTTTTTTTGATTTTTTTATCAATTTCTTCTTTGAAATGGGCAATGCAGAAAGCCACAAAATAAGCGGGATTCTTAATTTAAGCGACCAGTTGGAATCTTTTAAAAGACTCTTTTTTGCTAATTGAAAATCCGTCAGACCAGCAAAAGTAGTTTGTAAATTTTCCGGAGACAATCGATTGTGTTCTGCCAAAAATTGTTCCTTAGTTATAGTATCAATCATAGATTAAGCATACTCCTATAATTAACAAATAGATATAGCTATATTTATTTATTAGAATCAGGAGAAATTATTCTTTGTCGGCAAATATCACCAATCTACTAGAATACGTTTTTTTAGCTTCATTCCAAATTCCCTCACAGGTTATTAAATTAAGATGCACACCTCCATCATTTGAAAAAAAGATATCTTGAGTATCAGCATCTGCCTCATAATTTCCAATATCACGCACCACAAAAGTAATTAATGTTCCCCTTTCGTCTTCAATAAATAATTTGTCGCCTTGTTTTAATTTATCTAAATTATCAAAAACTGAAGTCTCTCCATTTTTCCAAGTACCATAGTGTCCCGACATAACAGCCGTGCCAATATTTCCTGGGCGCGCGCCTATTTTCCACCACGCGACGCCTTGAGAAGTTTTAGGAGAATCCATTAGGCCATCAGGAGTAGTGCCTAAAAATTCTATGGATGCATCCACATTTATACTGGGAATTTTAAGCCTCGATGGCAGACCAACACCCATTGATTCTTCCGAAGATAAAATAATCTTGTTTTCAATAAAAGGTATGGGCTTTTTTTGTTCCAAAAGACTCACTGCCATATAAAAAAGTAATACCAAATCCAAAACTAACACTAAAACAAAAATAATACTCAGAAATGGAAATTTTGAAAATATATTTTTCATACAATTTTTGAAGTAGAGCACAAAGGCTCCGCCAGAGAGCGGAGCCTTTGTGGGGCGCCAAAACTAAATCTTCTTTTTTTTCAAAACCAAAACTGCTGAAGTTAAGGCAACCATCAAAGCACTAGCTAAAATAACCACACCCCACGAAATAGTATTTCCCTGAGGAGAAACTCCCGTATTAGGTAATTTTGGAGCAGGTAAGACAACTACAATAGGGTTTACAACAACCGTCGCTGGTGAAATATCAATGGCGGTTAAACCATTAGCAGTTCCTTCAGCTGTTCCAATGTTAGTGGTCGTTTGAGTAAGATTTGTCAAACAAGTAAATTGCCATATTTCATTGCTTTCAAGTAAATTATTACTATTTAAGTCACCCGGATGACCCACAACACGCCCAGGTAAACCCGTGCATTTATCATCAGTGATACTAACATCGTGAAGTGGTGCAGTTCCAGGGTTAGTTACCGCATAATTATAAGTAACGGCTCCGCCTCCAGCAGGAAGAGAAAATACATTAGGTGTTTTTACTAAATGAATTAGTGGTGGCACGATTGGTAATCCCACCACAACGGTTGAACTGGCAATATCTAATCCATCCCAGCAGTTAGCAGAACCATGAACCGTAACGGTATTAGTAACCGTCTGTGAAACATTTTTTGTACATTTGTAAATCCATGTTTCAGTCAAACCAAGTCTTCCATTATTATTAACATCGCCAGAAACATAGTTCACGGAGCTACAGTTATTATCCGTTACTACTACATTATTCATCGCATATTGTCCCACATTTTTGGCAGTATAAGTATAAGTGACTAATCCGCCTCCAGCAGGCAATGTCAAGACATTTGGCACAGAAATAACATTTACTAGTGGAGCAAAACTAGAAGTGCCACATCCTCCAGTTCCGCTAATAGCCGATGAAGAAATACCAACAACACACGTTGGCTTAATAACCGTGGTATTATTTAATGTAACTGCACCATTTCTTGCTAAAAGTCTTCCATTAACGGTTGAACCGCCGTTATCAGTTATTGAAGATAACGCTAAGGCATTTCCCACAAAATTACTACCTGTTCCCAAAGTCATAGAGCTACCAACTTGCCAAAAAACATTACAAGCTTGCGCTCCGTTAATTAACACCACGCTACTACTTGATGCAGTAATTAATGTAGAAGCTGTTTTAAAGATAAAAACCGCATTAGCATCACCTTGAGCATCAAGAGTTAAAGTTCCCGTTATGCCAAAAGTTCCAGAAGCAGAATCAAAAACACCGGTAGTTTTGGTGGTTGAGCCAAGTTCGGTAGGCACAGTAGAAGTTATTGATTGTCCTGCGGCATTAGTATAAGCAGTAACCAAATCGGTTTTCGCTCCATTTACCAAGCTCGCATTATTTCCTCCTGCTCCTGCTGGACCGGTGGCATCAACGGCGTAAATCGTGCCAGTTACCATTCCAGTGGTCAAACCAACATATGAACTTCCCGCTGATGGACTAAGTCCCACATCTCCGCTAACAACCGAAGGTGTTGTAGCAGTTATTGCTGAACCAGCTAAAGCTGCAAAACCATCTGCGGTGCCAAGACTTGGCGAAGTCGCTGCGAAAACCATCGATGGCCCAGCAACATTCATAATAAGAGAAGCCACCAATATGGCTGTCCCTAATATATTTTTATTTATTATTTTCATTATATATTTTTTAATTAATTTTAATAATTTTTATCTGAAAGGATTTTGCCCTTTTATCACTCGCACTAAAACCAAAATAACAGCGATTACTAAAAGAATATGGATAAATCCCGACAGGGTGTAAGAAGTCACCAATCCGAGAGCCCATAATATGAGCAAAACCACCACGATAAACATTATCATAAATTTTTTATTTTGTTTTTTAATTTTATTTTCCAACCAAATAAAATCGACTTTTTACAACAAAAACCGCCAACTTAAAAATGGCGGTTTTTTGTCCGTAGTAAATTCTTCAAAAGAATACCTAAAAATGGTGCTGATATTTTTTCCATATCGGTCAATGTTAATCATACTTCCACGTGAATGTAGTATAAATCTCCTTTTCCAATTGTTTTTATCATTTCAAAAAACAGGAGACCACCATGGCATCTTAAATAAAATGGGTAATTTTGCAAGAACTTTTCCAGCAATCAGAATAATATCTACCTGTTTTTATATTATATCACATAACGGAACTTATAATAAGGCCTACGCGATACGCAATCTTTATTTTTTCTTATCGCGCCTGATTTGTCGTGGATCTAATCTTTTAGCCAACCCCCAAACTCGCACAATATGTTTTTGATGAAAATCACGAAAATTCAATTTAGCCCGAGCAAACTTTTTTGATAAATATTCTTTCATAGAGATATAATATTATATCTTGTTAATAATACCTATAATGTATCATACTAAAAAATGACCGCAGTTAAAAGAGGCTGAAATCTCTTCACGTAAACTTCCCCACTCTTGTTCGCTTAATAGAAAATGCCAAAGCAGGGATACTTATCTTTTCTCCCAAAGAATTGGCAATTTGCCTAACATAAGTTCCGCTTGAACATTGCACGGCAAAATCTACCACGTAAAATGACTCCCGCACTTTTTTGGATAATAATGTTTGCTTCCAAATTTTTACAATTTCTTTTTGCCGAAAATCTCCTGCTACTTTATTAATTCTTTTTTCTATTTGTAAAAATAATTTCTGGCTAGTAATTTTTTTAACCTTTTTTAAAACTAATTTTTTAATTACAATATTTCTTGATGGAATTTTCACTTCTTGCGCATTTCTAGCATACCAAAAAAGGGGTTTGCCATTTACGGTCTTAGAAGAATACATCGGATATTCTTGTTTTAATTTACCTTTAAAATAAGGCAAATTTTTTTGGATCTCTAATACAAAATCCTGCGCAGCCAAGCGGTGTATTTTTTCATTAACTTCACACGCCAACACTTTCCCCAAAATATCATACGTGTCGGTGCCAAAACCAAACAGCACCGAAAAATCATATTCTTTATCCATCGCCAAAAATGTTTCTTTGTCTTTTATTTTTTCACCCGCCAAAACAACCAAAACCCCGCTGGCCATCGGGTCCAGCCTACCAGCATACGTCATCGGCACTTTTTGATATTCAGAATTTTTTTTCTTAAAAATCTCCAGTGCATCTAAAGGTGTCTGGCCCTCTTTTTTATGCAGTATAATTATTTTTTTTATAATGGCCATACAATCGGAAGTTGACCGGTGAAATAATAGTCTCCAAACAGCACATCGGTAATACCCTCGGCTTCGCTTCCCGGAAGCCAAGATGCCACCACCCCATCCCACTCACTGATATATTTTTTAATATCCAAGGGTCGTCCAGAAATAATTACTACGATTAATTTTTTACTCCCTGCTTTTACTTTTTGTATCGCCCGCAAATCCTCGGCGCTTAAACTTGGGTCTATATTATCACCCCAACCTTCGGCATAAGGCTTTTCTCCCACCACAGCAATTCCCACATCGGCCAGCGCATCTTCTCCAGAAAAATCCCCGCGCTGATTATATTCAACGATAGTATTTTTAGAAACGGTATTTTTTATTGCTTCCAAAACGGTCGTGCCCACAATTCCGTAATTGCCATCAATCCCCTGCCACTCGGTAGTCCAGCCTCCGGCTTGGCGCCCCAAATTATCCGCTGCCGATCCCGCCACAATAATTTTGCCCGGCGATTTAGACAACGGCAAAGCCGAGTTTTCGTTTTTTAATAACACCTGAGATTTGCGCACCGCCTCGCGAGCCAACAAGCGGTGCTCAATATTACCTATGACTGATAATCCTTTTACGTCAACTGCGGGCCTGTCGAATAATCCTGTTTTAAACTTGACGGTTAAAATTCGGCGCACCGCATCATCCAATCGCTCCTTTGGTATATCGCCGTTTGCCAAAGCCTTTTGCATATTAAACATAAAATCCTTATATTCAAACGGAGTCATTACCATATCCACGCCGGCATTAATAGAATTTACCAAAGAATCATATTTGGTATTAGAAACTTGATAAACACCATACCAATCAGAAACCACAAAACCCGAAAACCCAAGTTCTTTTTTTAGCACATCGGTTAAAAGATAGTGATTGCCGGTATTATTGACCCCGTTCCAAGTAGCCGTGCCCACCATCACCACTTGCGCGCCCGCCGTTACCGCTTTTTTGAAAGGAACTAAATGCGCCAAACGCAATGATTTTTCATCCAAAGAAATATTTCCTTCTTCTATTTTAAAATCTTTATTGCGGGCAGTTCCATATTCCATAGCGCCTCCGCCAATAAAATGTTTAGCCGTAGCCAATACATTAAAATAATTATTTGATGAGTTTTGAGCTTGCCCTGAGCCTGCCTGCAGTGAGTTTGCCGAATCTGTCGAATGGGTTCCCTGCAAATAGGCAACTCCTAATTTCGCCACATTGGCTGTGTCTGATCCAAAAGTTTCATAGGTTTTTCCCCAACGAATATCTTGGGCCACATCAAGATTCGGAGAAAAGCTCCAATAAATTCCAGTGGCGGCCATTTCATCCGCAGTTGCTTTCGCCACACGTTTTACCAAATCAGCATCGTGGCTAGCGCCCAAGCCAATATTATGGGGAAAAACCGTTGCCCCCAACACATTGGCGTGGCCGTGGACAGCATCAATTCCATAAAGCAAAGGAATTTTCAAACAAGTATTTTTAGTTGCGCCCTGAAAATTATTTACCATATTAAGCCAAGCTAGCGGAGTTTCTTGCTTTGGCCCCGCGCCCCCGCCACTTAATAGCGCCCCCAAATTATACTTTGCAATTTCACCAATATCGTGAATACTATTTTTTTCAATTAATGTCATTTGGCCGATTTTTTCCCACTCGGTCATTTTGCTCATTAAATCATCCACGCGCTTTGCAATGGGTAAATCAGAATTTAAATATGGCGCGTTTTCTTGGGCACATCTTTGGCTGGCTGGCACCGTTGTATTTTTTCTTACCGCAAAAAACCCCGCCCCTAAAATTAAAAGAATAATTAGGGCAGTAAGAAAAAATATCTTTTTATTTTTTTTCGTATAAAGAAAGTTCATAGATTATTAATACTACCAAAAAATCACCCGCATATACAGGTGATTTTTCTGCGCTCATTACTGGATGCGTTTAGAATGGCTAATTGGGAAAACATCTCGATGGCACAATAAACAAGCATCATAATTCAATGCTTCAACCCATGATTGAAGCATTGTCGCACACTTGGCTATTTGGTCCTATACTCCACATCCTTGCCCCTGGTGCCCATCTGTTCAATAGCACCTTCCCTTTCTAACTCCTCCAAATACCGAAACGCCGTCGCTCTTGAAATATCCAACAAATCCGCCACGGCGTTGGTCTGAATCTTACCCAAGCGTTTCAATTCATTCATGATCTTACTCTTACGCTCTTTTTTTACTTCAGCCATCTTTTCATTAAACTCCGAAAACCCATACCAAATCTCCCGCTCCGTTTTGATTTCTTTTTCCACCCGACCAACCTCGAGTTTCATTTCCCCCATCTCCTTGATTTTATTTCTAAGTAATAACCACGCCACCAAAAAGCCGAAGAGAAAGCCGACAATAAAAATTAAAATTCCTGTCATATTTGAATATTTATTATATTTATTGCAAACCAATTATCTCCTTTAATTTATCAAAAATTAAGCGAAAGTTATCAAAGTTAAATTCTCCAGAAAACTCTTCATCATTTTTTACAAGTTCTGCAAAAACCGACTTCGAATGAGCTGCCGGAATCTTTACTACATCATCATCGTAAATTTTCTTCGATAATTCTTCTTCGAATTTAGGGCTACAAATCTTAATAACTTTTGAAGATTTATTCGTCATCGATTTAACCTCTTCGACTTCATTAGTAAAGAAAATCCTTTTACCATTATGCTCTTTTTTGATTTCATTATCTGAATAATAATATTCTATTGAAATATTCTGATATTGCATTCGAGTGGCTGGAGCCGGAATACAAAAAGCATACACATTATTTCCAAATTTCTTTAAATCTCCTACACTATTTATATATTCCACCTCATCTCTGTCAAATATCCCAATTATTCTTTGGGCATGAGGCACAGAAGACAATTCTACTAGTTTTTGCATTAAACGTGAAGAACCTAATCCTGTCGCAAGAGAGTCTTGATTAAAAATCTCAACATTAAGATCGGTAATACCTAATTTTTGTAACGCTTTTTGCAAATGGACTTGATCAGTTTTCCCCTCAGTAATAACTAGTGGTTTCGTCAATGCATCCACAGATGCTTGGAGCGATATATTTTGTATCTTTAACGTAGTATTTTGAATTTCAATTTCTCTTACGCGCGACTCTTCATTCCCAGTCCCCTGATAATATTTTTTATATACTTCCTGAAGTTCTTCATAGCTATGTCTATTCACCTCTAAAATCCTTGGCCGATTTGCTTTTAATTTAAACACCTCATAGAATCTTGCGTATTCAGGAGCAAGAGCGATAGTTGCTGATGAATGAGTAACAATTATAACTTGAGTGCCTTTATCAACAAAAAAATTCTTTAGAACAATAAAAAATGCTTCTATAAGAGAAGGGTTAAGTGTAGCATCATACTCATCAAGCAAGAGTATTTTCGGATGAGTTTGTTCGCTCGCAATCATCGCAAAGGCGAGTGATATGATTGCCTTTTCACCATCAGATAAATCTTGAAGAGATCTCTTTTGTAACTCATCTATAACTCCAGCTTCTGTTAGCCCATAAATTGCGGGTTGTTCATTTATAATATCATCAATTCTTTCATAGCTGTCTTTAAATCTATAGGAAAAATTTAGTTCTCTGAAAAGCTTGTTAAGACGCAACCACGGAGCTTCGGGCAAAGTATTTAAATCGAATTGATGGTTTTGCCTGCCCGCTTCGGCATATTTATTATGTACTATAGATGCATAGTTAAAAAATATTTCCCCAACCCTATTAGTAAAGATATCATCAATATATAAAACAAAATCCTTAGGCAAAGCACCATTTAACTCTAGTTGCGTAATCGTTCTACTATTAAACTTTTCCGGACCATATGTATCTATTAATATTTTTCTAACATCTTTGGCGACCTGCCTATGGTTGTTTAGTGCGCCTCCCTCATAATCTAAACCATAATTTTTATACCAATTCCATAAGTCATTTCTAGCATTCACAGAATTAGTCACATTGGCCTCAGTTACATTGCCTATAGAAGAATAGTCTCTAAATGATTTATGGGCAACATCCTCAGAATTCAATACTACTCCCCCAAAATTTATAGTTCTATTTATTTTTTTATTTTGATCCTGTAATTGATATCCGCGGATGATATCAATAATTTGTGTTTTACCGCTACCGTTAACGCCGGAAATAATTACTAAGTCCCCCTCGACTTCTATTTCAAAATTGGAGGGAAAAGATTTATAATCCTGGTTTAATTTTAACGTTAATTTTTTCATTATTTTTTTAAACTGGTCACAACTCCAGATTTCTCGATCAAATACTTTTTGACAAAGGTATTAGTATCGTTAAGCAATAGAGATAAATTTTCAGACAACCACTGCAAACGATGCGCCATGGTATTTTCATCCAGATTAATTTGACCCCAACTAGTTTGTCGATCTCTTGGTCCGCCAAGCCTGAATGCTCTAGGGGGCGTAGATCTATGTGCCAATACATTTCTTATATCAGACCATTCGGCAAATTCACTGCTGCCTACAAGTTGCCTCAATCTTTTTGTAATATCTTCTTTTTGAAAGTGTTTTTCAAGTTTATCTATTAATACATTATAGGTTACTATTTTTTTATCTTTAGGTGTTACTAAGGGGAAGTTTCCTGGATCAATAATAGAAGTTATTGCAAATAGAGCATAGCAAAAACATTCAATCACGGAAAACCCATTTGTAAAGAAATTGAAAATAATCACTTCTTGATTATAGCGCTCTATCGATGGCGGAGAATTAGTATACTTTTTTATTGATTCTGTGTAGCTCACATTACATTCGCAGCAAAAACCATAGCGATAGGCTATGCCATTCCACGCGCCAGCCCATTCAAGCCACAAATCACGATGTGATTCTAGGTAACCTAGCTGCACCATGGACTCATGGATTCCATTATAGTCATTAGTAGGAAAATTAGCAGACTCTTCAATACCTATTGATTTAATAATCATATACTATACTTATATTACTTCAAAACCTATCTCTTTTAAATATTCAAAAGTGGAATTATAGAATTCAGGACTACGAGTTTGGTCATTTTTATCGCCCGGGGGCACCACAATTACCATTCCCTGCCTAGCACGAGTCAAAATAACTCTGTAGGCATTTTTTAAATACAATTTCCGCTCCTCTTTATTTATATTATTCCACTTAGAGCCAACAAAAGAAAAATTCTGCCACCCATTTGGTGAATATCGAAAATCTCCGTCCCAAGTCACGCACGACCAATCTAATTCTAGCCCCTGAACATCAAATTCTGTTGCGACATCTTCTAAATAGAATGAAGAGCGGATATCATCTTTATCATCCAAAAACCAATGAATAGGGTCCATTGGAGATTTAACATCTATTGCATAAGGCTTAAGCCGTTGTGCTTGAGAAGAAACTACAATTCCATATCTTTCGGTACCTCGGGCTTTTTCTTTCAGCCATTGCTTAGCTTTAGATAAATCCCGAGTAATAACGATTGGATATTTTTTCTTAACCAATTGATAGTTTCTCCTTGCCCCTGCAACATCTAAGTCTAATAGATTTTTTATTAATTGAGAAAGGTGCTCAACTCGAAAAGAACGAAGTGAAACTGCCAAATGAAGTTCTTCTTTTTTAATAACATTTTTATGGCTTTCCAAAATTTGCAAAGCGTTACCGGCAGCATATTCACTATCTGTTAATTTATCGGAAACATAAATATGCCAATCGGGAAATGATCGATTTAAAGATTCAAGCCACTCACTAATTCCCGCCTCGCCAGTATTTATTTCTTGACCCCCGCCCACAAGACAAACAATTACTGCCCAATCTTTGTGCCTATCCAAACATGAAATTAAAAACTCGGGTTCTGAATGAGGAAAGTTTGCATGGTTTTTCTTGCGCTGCATAAAATTAGCAGTTTGCGTAAGATTCCAAGCTCGCTGAGCTTCGTCAAAAATTGTAACGTGTTCAAATGGCGGAGTTTCTCTATCTTTCAAACATTCATCACGAAAATGATGAACATTTTGAATGACTGATTTTACCGAACTAAAAACTTCTCCTTTCTTAACTTTATTGCCTTTTTGCTTTTCTCTTTTTACTTTATCTCGGGTAAGAGCTTCCCTTAAAATAGCAACCAAGGGTCCGTTTCCTGAAAGAAAAACAGTAGACGATCTTTCTTTTTTATTAAAATTCCCCGCTGCCACATTGAGCCCCACTAATGTTTTTCCAGCGCCAGGAACACCCGTAACAAAACAAATCGCCTTTTGCTTTTTTTCTTTTGATTCAGCAATAATTTTAAATAACGCCTTGCTCGTGTCGCTTAAATTTCTTGCCGAAGCATCACTTCTTGAAATTTCAGACACAGCATGGCCATTATACAAAGCCATCGCAGCCTCAATAATAGTTGGTGTCGGCATATACTTTCCCATTGCCCAATCATCAGAGTTAATTATTTCACCATCGGCAAATTTGAGAATATTATCAATCACCTCTCCCAATGTTTCCGTATTCGTTTTTACTGGAAATAAAATATTATCATCATGAGGCGTTAAAGAAATAGTTGATAAAGTTTGTTCTGCGTGCGTTGCAACTAAAATTGGTGCAATTAAATGCTTATGACTTGTTTCGTGAAAATTTTTTAAATCCAAAGCGTAATCCCAGGCTTGATCAATTGCACTATTAATAAATTCTTTTTCACCTACCTTAAATTCTAAAATAAAAATGGCATTCTGAATGATAAGCACCACATCGATTCGTCGGCCCATTCGAGGAATTGAGTATTCAAAATAAATCGAACCCTGAAAATCTATTAATTGTTGCTTAAGAATATTTATTTGTTCAAACCAAGCATCTTTCTGTTGCTGTTCTAACGAAAAACTATGTTGAGAAGATAATATTCCAAATATTTCATTCGCCTTCGCTTTACGAAAATTTTCAATAGTATCCGAATAATAGGCTCTTGGCATAGTAATTAGTCTTTGCTGCATTT
>CAYHFP010000003.1:0-21501 GCA_964355995.1 uncultured Candidatus Saccharibacteria bacterium
TGCTAGTTTTAACGGTTTGGTTACTTTGAAAAACCGTGCCAAAGAGGCTTGGGCTGATATTGATGTGCAATTAAAAAGAAGGTATGACTTAATTCCCAACTTAGTGGAAACAGTCAAAGGTTATGCTACACACGAAAAAGAATTATTTGAAAAAGTAACTCAGGCCCGTGCTTTGGCGATGAATGCTCAGGGATTGCAAGCTAAAGGCGATGCCGAAAATATGTTGAGCGGAACATTAAAAAGTTTGTTTGCCGTTTCTGAAAATTATCCGGATTTAAAAGCTTCAGTGAATTTTTTGGAACTTCAGCGAGAGCTCACTGATACGGAAGATAAAATTCAAGCTTCTCGCCGATTTTATAACACCAACGTTCGTGATTTAAACATTAAAGTAGAAAGTTTCCCAGATAATTTACTCGCCAACACCTTTGGCTTTAAGCAAATGGAACTTTTCCAAACCGCAAACGAAACCGAGCGTCAACCCGTTTCCGTAAAATTTTAATATGCCTTCGATTTATAAACATGCCGATGCTAATACCAAAAAAACTTGGTTTTTGATAACCGGTTTTTTGGTTTTTGTGATTGCGGTGGGCTGGATTTTTAGCAGTGCCTTGCAAGATAATTCCATTTTATATGTGGCGGTTTTTTTGAGTATTGCGATGAGTTTTTCGAGTTATTGGTTTTCTGATAAATTGGTTTTATCAATGGCGCACGCCAAGTTAATTGAAAAAAAAGATAATCCTGAGCTTTATCGTGTGGTAGAAAATTTGTGCATCACAGCGGGCTTGCCGGTGCCCAAGATTTACATTATTAACGAAGATCAATTAAATGCTTTTGCCACAGGGCGAGATAAAAATCATGCGGTGGTGGCGGTGACGCGCGGACTTTTACAAAGATTAAATAAGGTGGAACTGGAAGGTGTGATTGCTCACGAATTAAGCCATATTGGCAATAAAGATATGCTTTTGGGCACCGTGGTGGTGGTTTTGGTGGGGGTTGTGTCGCTTTTGGCGAATATGTTTTTAAGAATGAGTTTTTGGGGCGGGCGCGATAATGATTCAGATGATAATAAAAATGGCGCGATATTGATGGTTTTAGGCATTTTGGCGGCTATTTTGGCCCCGATTGCCTCAACGTTGATACAATTGGCGATTTCTCGTAAGCGCGAATTTTTGGCGGACGCCGATGGTGCACTTTTGACCCGCTACCCAGAAGCTTTAGCTAGCGCTTTGGAAAAAATTTCTGATGATATGACGCCAATGAAAGTGGCCAACCCAGCCAGCGCCCATCTTTATATTGATTCGCCATTTAATGAAAAACAGGGGAAGAGTTGGTTTGTAAAATTATTTTCTACCCATCCGCCAATCGAGGAAAGAATAAAAGCGTTGCGCGACATAGAACTATAAAATATGACAATTATTCAAGCTATTATTTTAGGAATCATTGAAGGTGTAACAGAATTTTTGCCCATTTCTTCAACGGGGCATATGATTTTGGTGAGCAAATTATTTGGAATTTCTGATGCCGATTTTACCAAAAGTTTTGAAATAGTAATTCAGTTTGGTGCTATTTTGGCGGTAGTGGTTTTGTATTGGAAAAAATTATTTTTAGGCGCTGGTATTTGGAAGAAAGTTTTGACGGCCTTTTTGCCAACCGCCGTGATTGGATTTTTTCTTTATAAAATTTTAAAACAATATTTACTGGGAAATGCTGGTTTGGTTTTGTGGTCTTTTTTCTTGGGAGGAGTTTTACTGATTCTTTTTGAGCTCTGGTATAAAAGTAATTTGCACCATAAACCCCAAAGCTTTGAAAATTGTGGTATAGATGAAATGAGTTATAAAAATTCTTTTTTGATTGGTCTGGCACAATCGTTGGCCATTATTCCTGGGGTTTCAAGGTCTGGCGCTACGATTGTGGCAGGGCTTTTGATGGGGATTAGTAGGGAAGCGATTGTTGAGTTTTCTTTTTTGCTCGCTATTCCAACAATGGCTGTGGCTACTGGTTATGATTTATTAAAAAGTGCCAGCAGTTTTACTTTTGGCGAGTTTCATATTTTGGTAATTGGATTTGTGGTTTCTTTTTTGGTGGCGATGCTTTCCATAAAATGGTTTATCGGCTATATTAAAAATCATTCGTTTATTTCATTTGGAATTTATAGGATTGTTGTAGCGATAGTTTTTTATTTTATAATTTTTAAATTTAAAATCTAAAAATTGGAGGGGGCGCATAACGGCTGGTGCAATGCCCTGGAAAGGCATGACCCGAAAGGGTCAAGTGAGTTCAACTCTCACTCCCTCCGCCAGTATTTTTTAGCCTTTATTTTTAACATTTTATAAAATGGGAGATAAGGGGTCCGAATTTATGGATAAAGATAACTTACCACCAACAAAAGATTTTTACTGCGATTTTGTTTTAAACAATAAACTTGCTGTTGAAAAAGTTCGCGAAACTCAAAGGGTTCTTGCATTTTACCATACCAAGCCAAATTGGACGGTCCATATTGTTATTATTCCTAAGCAACACGTTACGAGATTCGTAGAGCTTGAGGATATGAGTTTGATTTCAGAAATTTTTGAAGTTGCACAAGATATTATAAATGAGAAAGGTTTCGCCGAAAGTAATTATAAAATTATTACCAATGGCGGAAGTTTTCAGGATTCCCAGCATCTTCACTTCCACCTTGTTTCAGGAGAAGTTAAGCAATCTTTCAATGAGTAGAAATATGGAAAAACATAAGTGGGAAAAAGCTTGGGAAGAAGAAAAGTTTAGTATTAAAACTCTTACTCCGAGCGTGCTTGTTTCAAAATATATTAAGGATTTGAGGGCGGGAGATCGCGTGCTTGATGTTGGTTGCGGTAATGGGAGAAATGCTATATTTTTGGCAAAACACGGATACGATGTTGATTGTTTTGATGTGATGGATTTGGGGTGGCTAGAAAAATTACCCCATGATTTGCAAGAAAGAATTCATTTTAGAAAATCAACTATTTTAGATTATTTTTACAAAGAATCGCAATATCAATTAGTTATATTGGCGCGCGTAATTCAGTATTTAAATACCGAAGAGTTAGATTTTTTAGTTAAAAAGATTGTTAAATGTTTAAAACCAAATGGATTTTTATTATTAAGCTATAATACTAAGGGAGGCATTTTTAATAAGAAAGAAATTGATGTTTTTACTTGCTTGCATCCCATAAATAAAGTTGAAGATATTTTAAAAAAGTTTTTCAAAAAAGTAGTAATCAGCGAGGGGAGTAAAAAAAGTAAGCACGTAAATTTTACTGATAATATTCTCTCGTTTGATATTTGTGCTAGCGAGCCGTATGTTTGCAAATAAAATCAGCCCCACGCTTTGAAATGCGATGGGGCTGTTGTTTTCTATTCAAACTCTATTCGAGTCCGAGAATTTTGCGTTGGGCCGGCGAAAGTTTAGCCGCGATTTGCTTTCTGAGATTAAGAGCCTCAGTCTCGTCATCGAAAAGGTTGATCGCCTCTTTTTCTCCTAGGACATAACCTACAAAATCGTCGGTTAGCACATAACGCGATGCGGTTTTATGGAAAGATGAGTCAGTTTGCGCCTCTGCAAATCCTTGGGCAATATTAGGATTTTTAAAAAAGCCGACCGACGAAGATTTATTTCCATCTTCGTTTGTGCGATAAACTTCGGTCATTTCAATGACTTTGAAGTTACTAAGGTTTAGACCAACTAATTCTTTAAGTGTGGGCACTTGTGTCTCCTTTGGGATTGGTTGAAGGAACTATTAACAGGATAATACTACCGAAAAGATTTGAGTAAGTCCAGTGTTGCAGGATTATAAGTATTTACTTTTATTTTAATATCTGGTATAAGTTGTGTAGAACATTTTCGTTCGAAATTGTGTTCTTTGATAATTTAACCCTCATGTGAAGGAGAGCATCATGGTCTCTGTGGTTGAGCGTCTGGAGAAGTGTCTACGTGGCTGGGAAGATTTTTGGTTTATCGCTAAGGTGTTAAATAGTGTGATATCTGAAAATGAAGTACAGATGCCATTACTAAATGAATCAGCGATTGGACTAGCACCAATCTTTCGCAGAAAACTACTCAATATTCATCAAGAATCTTTTAATCTTCAAGATTTTTTACCAACCGATGGCTGTTGGCTTGGATATGGACATCCCGTCCCCACATTCCCGTCGTATCTATATCCATGGTGTCAGCATTCTCGAAGGGTGTATGCCATCACAAGGGAACTTCAGGAAATTCTCAACGCTACCTCTCTAGAAGGGGTTAATTGGCAAGATATCCAGTTCCCATTCCCGGCATATGCCATAAGTTTAGAACAACCAATTGTTCGTTGCGATGGCCGTTGCTACGATTTTATCGTAGTACATTCCTATGAGCTAAAGGAGGGCGATCGATCTGCTATGGTGATTAGACTAGCTCTCTTCTCGAATAGATCCGAGGATTATCAACCGTTGACCGTAAAAAGGCGTAATGAAATTCTCGCTATGGTCACTAACCGCGAATGGCGACGCCTAAGCAAGCTTTGTAATGAGTTATTAGAAAAAGTGAGGTTAGTATCGTTTACTGATATCGCATTCAATGGCAAGGCAACCATGGGAGTGATAGAAACAGCTCAAAAAGTCTATGATGAATTTCCGACTGGAGATAAAGAAAAATCCGTTCCCATGTGGGATGCTATGATTCGCATAGTGGTAGGAATGTGTCTGTATCTCAAGACACTACCGCCAGAAAGTCCACACCAATCCGATTGGCGACCAGCTTCAAGGACAGGACTTCCTGACCCTCGAGCTATTAGTCATGAAGCTAAAGTCTGCACCATCTCGAGTTGCTATCAACTAACTCGTGAAGAGAGGATTATGCTCGGTATTGAGGGAACTACCGAACAAAGAGCTGTTTATGAGCTTTCATGTCATTTTCGTCAAGGACATTGGAGGCGTGCTCCTGGACACGGCTCATTTCCAGATGCTCCTAAGACGGTGCACGTTCGACCATGCATCGTTCGTAAAGATCGTCTACGCGAAGGTCAATTACCTGGAGGTAGTGAGGCTCAGTTATAGCTTTTTGAAAAAATATTTGAGTAATTCTGAGGTCCCGCGTGAGTTTTTACTCCGCGGGCTTTTTTATTCTAATTTCTACCAAAAATAAATTCAGGCAATTTGATACGATCGTAGTAAATTGCCTGAATTCATTTTTATCCCTCTCGGGCAATAGTGATGCCCCAAACTTGTTTGGCGCGGTATTTAGATAAGTATTTACTTTTATTTTAATATTTAGTATAAATTATGTAACGTAATTAGCAATTTCATTCTTTTTCAAGGAGCTTGTTGTGCAACGGGAATTAACGTCTGGCAGAGCTTTTGTGGCTCGTTTTAATTTTATTGAAGAAGAATTCTTGATTCCACCAGTTGGAAAGTTACGCGTTGTGGTTTTCGATACGCTTTCAGGGAATCTTTCCTTATTAACTCACGATGTCGATGATTTGGCTGAAGGTGAAGAGAAACTGGGTAAATATCCCGGCATCAATGGTCATATCGTGGGAGATTCTTCTCAGACTCTGGTCAAAGGATATGTCTTTGACTACGACGGCAATATTCTTGTTGAAAGAGGGAGTTTTTAGGCCAAGGTTTGGCCTGTTGATTGTTTAGGTCCCGCGATACGTTTCGCGGGCTTTTTTATTATATTTTTTATCCTTCTCGAGCGATGGCGATACCCCAGACTTGTTTGGCGCCGGCGTCCCGCAGGACGCGGGCGCATTCTTGCATGGTGGCGCCAGTGGTGTAAACATCGTCTATTAAAAAGATTTTTTTATTTTTAATCTCTTCTGGTTTTTTAACTGAAAAAGCATTTTTGACATTTTCTTGGCGCTCTTTGGCGGAAAGCGAAACCTGCGAGCGGGTCTTTTTTATTTTCACCAAATTATTTATCAAAACTGGGACCGCTAAAACTAAAGCTAATTCTTTGGCTAATTCTTCGGTTTGATTATAATCACGACTTTTTAATCGCGAAATTTCTAGTGGCACGGGAATTAAAATACTATTTTCCCAAATATCATCAGTATTATTTTTAGTTAAAATAAAATGCTCCAGCAAAATGACTGACAAGGTTTTGGCTAATTCTTTTAAGTAAGGCGAATACTTAAATTGCCGGATGAGTTTTCTCGTTAAGGATTTTTCTTTATAAGATAGGGCAGAAAAAATCCCTGCTAATTTATTATCTTGGCATCTTGGGCATTTACCCTGAGCCGTGCCGAAGGGTTTTCCCGATTTATTTTCTGGGGGAAGGCGTAAGGGGTCTTTATTGCAGAGGCAATAGGTGTATTCGGAAATTTCTAAAATGGATTTACAATCTTGGCAAAGCAAAGTGCCCTCGGTTTGACACCCCAAACAAAAAGCAGGAAAGAGTAAATCTTTGAGGAATTTTTTGATTATATTGGTAGGCATCTTATCCACATTGTTGCTATTATGTTTTTATTACATTTATTATATAATGAAATTGGGTTACTTTGAAATCTAAAATTCATATCGAAGATTTTTCGGGTCTTTTCTCCGAATCTGGGCTGAAAACTTACTATAATTTCTCGGCGGACCCTTTGGGTAAGCCTCAAAATTCTATTAAATTTTCATCTGCCAGATTTGGAGAAAATCCCGCGAAAGAATTTTAGAATTCAAAGTAAAATAACGTGAAATTTTAATCTAAATGGGTAACTTTTTTAGTATATTTTTTAAGAGAAAAATGATTGGGATTGATATTGGAACTTCTGCAATTAAAATTGTGGAACTTTCGCGTGTTGGGAATACTAAAGTTTTGGAAAATTACGTAGAATTTAAATTGCCGGCAGTTGATGGTAAAAGTGTGCCAAATAATAATGGGGTAACCCCGCCTTCTTTGGAATATTTGTCTTTGGCGATTAAAGAAATGCTTAGCGAGGCGCACATAAAAACTAAATCGGTAATTTTTTCTATACCTGATTTTTCTACTTTTTGTACTTCCTTTGAAATTCCTGCGATGACCAAAGAAGAAATCCCCGGGGCTATTTTGTATAATGCTTCGCAATATATTACTTTGCCTATCAGTGAAGTTACTTTGGATTGGCAGATTACGCCGACATTGCCAAATGATAAAAATTCTCCGCTGAAAGTTTTTTTGGTGGCGGTCCCCAATCAAATTATTGAAGATTATAAGGCAATTGCTAAGGGAGCTGGACTACAAATGTATGCCTTGGAAGCAGAGGTTTTGGGTATAACAAGGGCTTTGATTAAAAATAATATTACCGGAGGCGCTGTTAAAAAAACCATCTGCTTGATTGATATTGGAGCTAAAAGTTCAACGATTAGTATTGTGGATGCGGGCTCTGTAAAAACAAGTTATAGTTTTAGTTTTAATGCTAGTCATCTTACTCAAAGCTCCAGCACAGATTTAACATTTTTAGCAGAGCCAATTATAGCGGAGATAAAAAGTGTTTTGGATGAATTTTTTCAAAAAGAAAAAAGAAAAATTCAGGAAATTTATTTAACGGGAGGCGCGAGCAATTCTATTGGGTTAAAAGAGCATCTTCAAACAAGCTTAGCGATAAATGTGTCGGTGCCAAATGGGTTTTTGGAAATTGTTTATAACCCCATTCTTAATAAAAAACTTCAGGAAATGAACCCCAGCTTTTCTGCCTCTCTTGGCGTGGCTTTAGGTGGGTTGGAGAATTAGTTATTTTTATTATATAATTGTATTAGTGAGTAGCTTTCAGTGAGTAGTTTGCCTGCCTGCCGGTAGGCAGGTAGAACGCAAAACGTTCGTAGTCTACTCACTACAAACTACAGACTACAAACTAAGTGATGGATTTTACGATATTAAATAAAATAAAAAATAAGGAATCCATCTGGATTGATTTTGTATTTTATGTAGTTTTTGCCGTGCTGATTGCCGTTATTTTTTCTTTTGCGGCATTATCGACAAAAATGTATTTTCAAAATAAGAAAATTGGAGAAATAAACGAAAAAATTGCAGTTTATAATACTGATGAAAATATTGGCGCCGAAAAAGAGGTGCTGTATTATAAGAAAAAAATTGAAGATGTGAGTTTTATTTTTGATAATCGAAAAATATTTTTAAATGTGTTTAGTTTTGTAGAAGCCAATACTTTGCCTGATGTTTGGTTTTTGAATTTTGATATGTCACAATTTAAAAATCAACTTAGATTATCTGGAGAATCAGAAGATATGGCAACTTTTAGCCATCAGGTGCAGGTTTTTGAGCAAAGCGGAAAATATGTTCAGCGCGTGGCTATTTTGAGCTCAGAAATTCAAACCAGCGGAAGAATAAAGTTTGTTTTAGATATTACCCTAGAGCCAAGTATTTTTGACTATGAAAATATATTTGTGCCAAGAGCAGTTATTATAGAAAAACAAGAAGGTTAATTTGTATACTATGGCAATCAATAAATTAGTAACTACCATTATTATGCTCATTATCACCTTGATGGTAATGTTTCTTTTTGTCTTGCCAAAGTATCAGGAATTTAAGGATTTGGAACAAAGCATCATTCAAAAACAATCAGAATATCAGGCGATGGCTGATTATTATGCAAAAATAACAAAGCTTTTTTCAGACATAGAAAGTAGAAGAGAGGTTTTGACAAAAGTTGATAGCGCACTTAAGGAAGATATTTCTTTTGCTCCGTTAATATATTTTTTACAAATAAAGGGTATAGAAAATGGATTGGTAGTTAAATCAATAGTGCCTCCCAAGGATTCTTTAGAGAGTTATAAAGGAGTAGCGCCAAAAAAGAATACTAAAGAAGTGAAGCCAGCAGTTTTTAATATTAGTCTTTTTGGCAGTTATCAAAATTTAAAAAAGTTTCTTTCTGCCCTTGATAATTCGGCTCAACTCATGCAGGTCAATTCTGTTTCTCTTTCTGCTTTGGCAGTTCCTTTAGTAGTAAAATCTTCAAAAATTCAAAATCAGAAAGGAGGCTATGACTTTAATCTAGAAATTCAAACCTATACCTATTAAATTATTATATTATGGCTATTTTATTTGTATCACCTCAAAAAACTCAAAGGATGCTGATGCTAATAGTTATTTCACTATTGATAGTTTTTTTAGTCGGTTTTTCTCTTACTATTTTTTGGCCCCAATTTAGTTTTGGTAATCAGGACCCTCTTTTAAATCCCACAGCTTATCAAGCACCAGATATTCAGATTGATTTTAGAGCTGTGGATTCTAATCAATTCAAAAATCTAGAAGTTTTTTCTGAAGTGCAGATAGAATTTAACTACATCGCTAAAGACGAAAACGATAAGCAAATTATAGGTGTTATTATGGCAACCAATAAAGATAATGCTCAAATAATTTTAGAGCAAATGGGTCTTAAAGCTTCTAGTTTAGAAGAAAAAAATCTCGGAAGAAATGAGCCATTTAGTCCATATTACTAATTAAACCATTTCGTAATTTAAAGTAAAATATATTATGACTTTAATCCAAACATTATTTCAAGACGGTAAAATAAGTGAAACGAAGCGAAACGAATTACAGATTGAAATGGAAAAAACTGGTAAAACCGAAGAGGAGGTGATTTTGCTTAATAAAATTACTGATGAAAACTCACTTTTTGAGCTCAAAAGTAAATTACTTAAATTACCTCTATTGAAATTAAAAACTGATGAAGAAATTCCCTTGGATGTATTGGATTTAATATCGGAAGAGGCGGCGATAAATTATAAAATGATACCCTTATTTAAAAAGGGCGATACTGTTGGCATTGGAATGGTTTATCCTGAAAACATCTCAGGGCAAAATGCGCTGCGATTTTTAAACCGCAAAGAAAAATTTGTGTACGAAATTAAGTTGATAACTTTTTCGGATTTAAATAGCATTTTAAAGCAACACAGCACCCTAAAAAGAGAAACCAAAAAAGCTTTAGACCAATTAGGAAAAGAAAAAAATGAAATTTTGTCCGCCCTTACCAAAGGGTCATCTTCCATAGAAGAAACCGAAGAAGCTCCGATTATTAAAATGGTGTTGGTTATTTTGCGTCACGCCATTGAAGGAAATGCTTCAGACATTCATATTGAGCCTTCCAGAGAAAAGCTTAATGTGAGGTTTCGCCAAGATGGAATTTTGCACTTGAGTTTATTTTTGCCACTCAATGTTCACCTTGCCATTGTTTCTCGTATTAAAATTTTGGCTAATTTGAAAATTGACGAAAACAGAATTCCTCAAGATGGCCGATTTTCTGCTAAAATAAATAATAAAAATATTGATTTTCGCGTGGCTACTTTGCCCACGCTTTACGGAGAAAAAGTTGAAATTAGAGTTTTGAATCCACTGGAGGGATTAAAAACTTTTGAAAAAATGGGTTTGAGTCCGAGAAATCTGGCTTTAGTTGAAGAGGCTATAAAAAGACCTTATGGATTGATTATTTCTTCTGGGCCAACGGGTTCGGGTAAAACGACGAGTCTTTACGCTTTGCTTGGCATTTTAAATAAAGAATCGGTTAATATTATAACCATTGAAGACCCGATAGAATATTCTATAGATGGCGTTAATCAATCACAAGTTAAGCCAGAAATTGGGTATAGTTTTGCTGAAGGTTTGCGCCAAGTTCTAAGACAAGACCCTAATGTTATTATGGTGGGAGAAATCCGCGACGAAGAAACAGCTAACTTGGTAATTCACGCTGCTTTGACGGGACACATTGTATTGTCTACTTTGCACACTAATTCTGCCGCTGGAGTGATTCCAAGATTAATTGATATGGGAATAAGACCGTTTTTAATTCCTTCTACGCTACGGGTGGCCATATCTCAAAGACTTATTAGGGTTTTATGTGACCATTGTAAAAAGAGAATAAGACCAAGTGAAAAGGTTGAAAATTATATTACGGAAAATTTAAAAAATCTACCACCTTTAGTTAAAAAAGAAATTAAAATTTCCAATCCTTTAAGTATTTTTGAGGCCAATGGTTGTGAGCTATGTAACTTTAAGGGATATAAAGGTAGAGCCGGTCTTTTTGAAGTTTTGTGTATGACTGATGAATTAGCGGAAATTATTTTGCAAAATCCCTTAGAAAGTTTAATTTTAAAAACCGCGCAAAAACAAGGAATGCTTACTATGGCGCAAGAGGGCATTATTAAGGTTTTGGCTGGAGAAACAACTATTGATGAAATTGTCAGGGTAACTCAAGAAAAATAACCCAAGGGCGGCTCCAATTTACGAATAACACTCTACGCCAGCGACTCCAATTTACGAATGACACTCGAATTTACGAATTAGTAAATTAGCGTGCGATTAGTAATTAGTGTCGCTATTGGTAAATTAGTGTGCGATTAGTAATTAGTGTCGCTTAAGAAATGAAAAATATTTTATTAGTCGAGGACGATCCTTTTATATTGGACATTTATTCTAGCCAGCTGAGAAGTCAGGGTTTTAAGGTTGATATTGCTAAAGATGGTCAGATGGCCTTGGATAAGATAAAAATTAATTATCCGGATTTAATGCTTTTAGATATGGAATTGCCCAAGGTGAATGGCTACGAAGTTTTAAAGGCATTGCGAGAAGACCCTAAAACTAAAAATATAAAGACTATTGTTTTATCTAATTATGATGAAGCTGGTATCAATGCAAAATATCATATTGATATCGCTAATTTTGGAATTATAAAGTGTTTTCTAAAGGTATCAATTACTCCAGAAGAAATAACAAATACCATAAAAGAAATATTAAATTAGTGAGTAGTTGGTAGTTTGTAGTTGGTAGAACTTAAAACGTTCGTCGCCTACTCACTACAAACTACAAACTACAAGCTATAAACTAGTTCATGGATTACTTACTTATTTTTAAAAAATTTTTAGATACGGCTATTAAGGAGCGCGCCTCTGATTTGATTATTTCAGTTGCCCATCCACCAACTCTAAGAATTACCGGAAAGTTAGTGCCGATAGTTAAAGAAAAAATTATCACTCCAGAAGATTCTAGAGGGCTGGCTTTTAGTTTGATGGACGAGGATAAAAAGAAAAAGTTTTTGGCGGATAAAGAAATTGATTTTTCTTATGATTTTGATGGCAAAGCAAGGTTTCGGGTAAATATTTTTTTCCAAAGAGGCTCTGTTAGTTTAGCATTGCGCGTTATCCCTTCAAAAATTAAAACCATTGAAGAATTGTCTCTCCCTTCTATTTTGCACGAATTTACGGGCAAATCACAGGGGCTCATATTAGTGACTGGCGCTTCTGGTCAGGGAAAGTCCACCACTTTGGCGGCGCTGATGGATGAAATTAATCATACAAGGTCTGTTCACATTGTAACTATTGAAGACCCCATAGAATATATTTACACGCCAGAAAAAGCCATCATTGAGCAAAGAGAAGTTTTGGTGGATACCGATAGTTTTGCTAGCGCACTGAAAGCTGTTTTCCGGCAAAATCCGGATGTGATTATGGTGGGAGAAATGAGGGATTTGGAAACTATTTCAACGGCGATTACGGCGGCTGAAACTGGCCACTTGGTTTTTGCTACTTTGCACACTAATTCAGCCTCTCAATCTATTCATAGAATCATTGATGTTTTTCCTGCGGACCAACAAAATCAAATTAGGTTTCAGTTAGCAGGATCACTTTTGGCGGTTATTTCACAAAGATTGGTTCCCAAAGTGGGCGGTGGTTTTGTGCCTGCCTGTGAAGTGATGATATCTAACCAAGCAATTTCTAATTTAATTAGAGAAAATAAAACGCATGAAATACCTTCGGTTATAGAAACTTCTATGAGAGAAGGAATGATTTCTTTAAATAGAACTTTATCTGATTTGGTAAAGAAGAAAGAGATTTCCCTGCAAGATTCTATTGATTATTCTTTAAATCCACAAGAATTAAAGAATTTATTGCGATAATAAAATGGGGTGTTAAGCGATCCCAATTTACGAATGACACCCGAATTTACGAATAACTAGAGTGAATTAGTAAATTCGAGTGCGATTAGTAATTGGCGTCGCCCTAAAATGAAATTTAGTTATAAGGCTAGAAATAAAGAGGGTAAAATAGAAACGGGAATTATTGAAGCTTATTCTAAGGAAGAGGCGGGTATTTTATTGCAAAAATATAATATTTTTGTAACTTATTTGGAGCCGCAACGCACTGGAACATTTTTTTTAAAAGGAATTAAATTTGGAAGAAAAATTTCTAAAAAAGAATTAGCAATATTTTTTCGGCAATTATCAGTGATGCTGGAATCACGAGTGCCGGTAGTGCAAAGCCTTTCAAGTTTGGCCGAACAAAATAATAAGCCTTATTTTAAGGAGGCTTTGGTAAAAATTTCTAGTTTAGTTCAACAGGGAACTCCACTTTCGGAAGCTTTTGCTACTTTTCCTAAAACTTTTGATAATTTTTATGTGAATTTGATAAAATCCGGAGAAGCTTCGGGGAAGATAGCTTCAGCCTTTTTTTATATTTCGGAAAACTTAGAACGAGAAGATGATATCAATTCCCAAGTAAATCAGGCAATGATTTACCCAATTTTTTTGGTAGGAGTTTTATTGATTGTTCTTTCTGTTATTGTGGTGGGAGTAATGCCGAGAATTTCAGATTTAATCCGCGAAGCTGGTGGCAACCCTTCAGCTTCGACTCTTTTGATTCTAGCCTTTTATAAATTTTTAGAAAATTACTGGTGGATGTTGATTGTGGGATTAATTTTTATTGTGATATCTTTGATTTATTACTTTAATACTAAAATGGGGGCTAAAAATTATGATAGATTATCTTTGAAGATGCCTTTTTTGGGTAATCTTTTAAAGAAAGTTTTTTTGGCTCGCTTTTGTGGTAATGTTTCTACGCTACTTATTGCTGGAATTTCTATTAATACTGCCTTAAAAATAACCGAAGATACTGTTAATAATATTGTTTACAAGGGAATTATTGCTCAAATAGGAAAAGAAGTTTCTGAGGGAGGAAAAATGAGCGCGGCGATGTTAAAATATCAGGCATATTACCCCCTTTTTGTAGTACAAATGATTAGGGTGGGAGAAGAAACTGGTAAATTAGATAAAACTTTAATGGAAGTGGTTAATTTTTATCAAAAAGATATTAAAAGAACCATTGATTTGTTTACCCGATTTTTAGAGCCAATTATGATTATTTTTCTGGGACTTATTGTTACGGTTTTATCTATTTCTGTTTTATCTTCTTTATATGGAGCCATCGGAACCATCTAATGATAAATTATTCTAATTATTCTAATTGCTCTAATTATTCTAAACAATGACCCAATAAGTGAATGCCCAAAAAATGTTTTTAGACTTTAGGCATTTCGTCATTGGGATTTGATTAGAACAATTAGTATAATTAGGTTAATTAGGTCAATTAGTGTAATTAGGTTGATCTGGAGTTATCCACATTGGCTCTATTGTGTGTTGATTTAAAGAATATTATAATTTATAAAAGAAGTTATATTCAAGAAAGGTCGAAATTTTAATTGAAAATATCATCCTAAAACATTACTTGATAATATAGTAATGTTGGGAAAAAAATAAAAATAAATTATTATGATAACAAACAAATCAAAAGGGTTCACTATTATTGAATTATTGGTAGTTGTGGCAATTATTGCTGTTTTGGCAGCAATCGTTTTAGTTAACGTCACTGGATATATCAACCAAGGTAAAAATGCCGCTATTAAAGGAAATTTAGCCACAGTTTTGACTAATGGAGCTGTTTTTTATGATACTACTAGCAGTTACTCTGGTTTTTGTGCAAGTAGTAACTTTACCGCCCCTTCAGCTGCGATTACATCAGCCGGAGGAGCTGCTATTTGTGCTGCTAACGCAACTAACACTGCTTGGTGTGCCTGTTCAACTTTAAAAGTTACTTCGAGCGAAATTGCTAACAGTACTTTCTGTGTAGATTCGACTGGTTATAAGAAAGTAACACAAAATGTTAACCTTTGTGGTGGTGCTGGAGGACGATGTTTGGCTGCAACTGGTGCTTGTGCTGATTAATTTCTGATAACAATAAAAACAACGCCTTTTACGGCGTTGTTTTTGTTTGTAAAAAAATGATAGAATTGATGGTATGATACTTATTTTAAATATATTTGTTTTCATTTTCGGACTTATTATTGGCAGTTTTTTAAATTGTGTTATTTTTAGATTAGAAAAAAAAGAAGCGTTGACGGGTAGGTCGTATTGTCCCCACTGCATGCATATGCTTAATTGGATTGATTTAGTCCCCGTCGTTAGCTTTTTATTTTTAAGGGGTGGATGTCGTTATTGTAGTAAAAAAATATCCGCGCAGTATCCGTTGGTAGAAATCATTACAGGATTAGTATTTTTGCTAATTTTCAATTTTCAGTTATCGCCTTTTGAAAATTCTATTTTCTATTTTCTATTTTCTACTTTCTGGCTTTATATCGCTAGTTCTTTGGTTGTTATTTTTGTGTATGATTTAAAATATTATTTAATTCCTGACAAAGTCCTTTTTCCCGCCATTATTATTTCTTTGATTTATCATTTTAGTTTTAACTATTTTTTGGCGGCCATAATCGCTTCGGGATTTTTTTATAGTATTTATCTTATTTCAAAAGGCCAATGGATAGGCTTTGGTGATGTAAAGCTGGCCATTTTATTGGGGCTTTTATTGGGCTTTCCTAATATTTTAGTAGGCTTATTTTTAGCATTTCTTTTTGGTGCTATAATAGGTTTGGCATTAATGTATTTGAAAATAGGAAGAATTGGACTTAAAAGCGAAATACCATTTGGGCCATTTTTGATTACGGGAACTTTGGTAGCGCTTTTTTGGGGCAAGGAAATAATCAATATTTATACAAATTATTTTATTTTTTAAATGATAAATCAAAAAGGTTTTACGATTGTGGAAGTTTTAGTGGTGGTAATGGTGATTTCTTTGGTTTTAATGGTAACTATTGTCAACTTTCCTTTTGCTAAACTCCAACTTACTCTTTCGCGGGTTACTTATAAATTTGAGCAAGATGTGCGCAGAGCTCAAAATATGGCCTTGTCATCTTTTCAATACAAGGATGAAAATGGTGTTTTTCAGGAGGTGGCCGGTTATGGAGTATATGTCAATTTAGCTATCTTAGGAAATAAAAAATATATTATTTACGCTGATACATTCCCAGGGAATAAACAATATGATGCTTTTGATTATGTGGTCGAGACAGTTGATTTTTCTTTAAGTGAGCTAGGGATTATAATAAAACAGATAGATAATGTGGTAAGTAATGCTGTGAGTGTTAATTTTGAATCTCCAGTTTTTGATACTTTTATAAGTCAGTTACATCAAAATCAAAATACGGCAAAATTTATTTTTGCCATAGAGACAAAGCCAGAAAAAACTAAAAGTGTTTGGGTAAATACTTCTAGTTTAGTAGAAGTTAAATAAAATATGAAAACTGAAGTATATCGAAGAAAATTGAAAAGTGCTGGATTTACAATGCTGGAACTCATTGTTACCATCGCGATTTTGTCATTTGGAATTGTGGCGGTGTATGGCGCCTTTTCTCCGCTCGTTAAATTAAATAATAGCAATTCAATGCGTTTTCGCGCAATGTATCTTGGGCAAGAGGGTTTTGAGGTTGTAAGAAACATTCGCGATAACAATGTTATTGGCGCGCAATCGTGGTCTTTTTTAATTGATGCTTGCAGTCAGGGTTGCCAGGCTGATTATAAAACTGGCACCTCTGCAGAGACTTCTGATAACCAATTAAAGCCTTATGACGATAATAATTTTTTAAAAATAAATTCAGATGGGCTTTATAGTTATGATGCTGGCGAAAATACTATTTTCAAAAGAAAAATCACTGTTGCCCAGCCAATGGGCAGTGATGTTTTAAAAATAAATGTCCAAATTTTTTGGGATTATAGTGGAGAGTCGTTTAATTATGAAACTGTGGGATATTTATATAATTGGCAATAATGAAATATTTAACTGGAATAAAAAATAAAAAATCTCGCGGAGTTACGATGATAGAGCTCGTGGTGGTTTTAGCTATTTTTATGATTATGATTAGTGTTGCGGTGACACTTTTTATATCCATTATTCAACACCAGCGAGGCATACTTTACGAACAAGAATTTACTAATCAGGCGAGTTACGTTACCGAATATATATCGCGAACCATTAGAAATGCAAAAAAAGATATTTTAGGTAATTGTATTTCTGCCGGCGAAATATACAAGCTTACCAATTACGATGGTTCTTTGGGATTTTATTCTGGGATAAAATTTTTGACAGAAACTAATATTTGTCAGCAGTTTTTTATGAGTGCGGGGACATTAAACGAAATTAAAGATGGCGGAGTCCAGCAAAATATTCTATCGGATAAATTTACCATTAATTATGTTAGGTTTATTATTAACGGTGATAAGACATTGGAAAGGGCTTTTGAAACTGATGTGCGCCAGCCAAGGGTGACTTTTGTTTTAAGTGTTGAAAAATTAAATCAGCCAATTGTGCAAAATAATTTAAACCCTTTTGAGGCAACCGATGTTTATGCTCAGAATAATAATGGCATTCCGATTTGTGGTGATGGAATTTGTGATAATTGGGAGGCGATATATTGCTCTAATAGTTGTCCACTTTTTAACGATTGTGGGGTTTGCCCAGTTGCGCCTCCAAGTGGCTATTCGTGTGTAAATAATATGTGTCTTAGTGACCCTTTGGGCACAGATAGTTGTTCCCCCAATTCTCTTTGTGGCGATTTGCCAATAACTGGTCGCTCATGTACCAACAATAATAATATATGCGTTAGTAGTCCAAATGGAGTAGACAATTGCACTCTCGGTTTGGTTTGTGGCACGCCTCCTACAACTGGTTCTTCGTGCGTGAGTGGTATGTGTGTTGGTAATTCTTCGGGAATAAATACTTGTGTCGTCGGTTCAATTTGTGATACGATTCCTCCTCAAGTATATTCAAGTCAAAATGCTATTATTATTCAAACGACGGTTTCGCAAAAGGATTTAATTATAAGCCCTACTGATTAAAGGTTTTCCTACCGAAATATTAAAATTTCAACTGCAAATTCGCTATAATTTTTAGGCGGGCCCGTAGGGCAAGCCTAAAAATTCTATCAAATTTTCGTTCTGAAATTTTCATATTTCACTAACGGAAACCTTTAATCAGTAGGGCTAGAGTAACTATATGATATATTATCAAAAAGGTGTGTCGCTTATTATTACCTTTTTAATTATGACCATTATGTTGGCTGTCGTTTTAGGTATGACAACTATTTTATTTAATAAATTTACCATGATAAGAGATATGGGAAATTCTTTGTCAGCATTTTATAGTGCCTATAGCGGTTTAGAAAAAACACTATATTTTGATAGAAAACAATTCCCTAATAATGCCCAGCGCGGCCTATGTAGTATCTGCAATACTTGTCCTACAAATGATTGTCAAAATTGTGTGGTGGCGCCACTGGCTAATAATGGTTGCAATACATCAATTTGCAATAATTGTCAGGTTACTTATACTTCAACTTTTGATGGCCGAGATTATGTGGTGGATGCCAAGGTTACAGAGAATCTTTCCAATCCAAGTCTTTTTGATTTGTATATTAATTCAAAAGGATTTTATGAAGATACAATGCGCGTAGTTGAGCATAGGTCAACTCAATAGTTAGTATATAAGCTCTGAATTACGAAACTCTCGTTTAAAAAGACTTTTCGCGTCTTTTTTCCAAATCTGGACTATAAATTCGCTATAATTTTAATACGTAGCCTTTGGCTACGCCTAAAAATTCTATCAAATTTCTATTTCCAAATTTGAAAAAAATACTGCGAAAGAGTTTCGCAATTCAGAGCTATAATACTAAAATATATGGATAAAAAAGAAATAAAAAACAGAATTGAAAAACTAAAAAAGGTTATCAATTATCATCGCCACCTTTACCATGTTTTAGATAAGCAAGAAATTTCTGATTCGGCTTTGGACTCTTTAAAAAAAGCGCGTTTTGATTTAGAACAAATGTGTCCAGAATTTATTACTTTTGATTCTCCTACACAAAGAGTAGGTGGCCAGCCCCTAAAAGAATTTAAAAAAGTGCCTCACAGGGAAAGGATGCTTTCTCTAAACGACGCTTTTTCAAAAGAAGATATTAAAGATTGGATAGAGCGTATTTCTAAATTGTTAACTTTGGAAGAAAAAAATGCATTAGATTTTTATTGCGAATTAAAAATAGATGGCTTGGCAATAGAATTAAGCTATAAAGATGGCACATTGGTGCAAGGTTCTACGAGAGGCGACGGCAGTATTGGTGAAGATATTACGCAAAATATAAAAACAATTGAAGCTATTCCATTGGTTATTGATTATAAAGAAAATCTAGTGATTCGGGGTGAAGTTTTTATTTCTAAAAAAGAATTCAAAGGAATAAATAAATTACAGGCTGAGAAAAATTTGCCTTTGTATGCTAATCCAAGAAATATTGCCGCTGGATCGGTTCGGCAACTTGATCCTAAAATTACCGCGATGCGTCGCTTGGATTCTTTTGCTTATGATATTATTGCCGGCGCAGAATCAAAAAACCATGAGCAAAAACATAACCTTTTAAAAAGTATGGGTTTTAAAACGAATACTCATAATAAATATTGTAAATCCTTAGAAGAAGTATTTCATTTTTATCAGCATGTAGAAAAAATCCGAGAAAAATTAGAATATGAAATAGATGGCGTGGTGGTGATTATTAATAATAATAATATTTTTGAAAAATTAGGGGTTGTGGGAAAAACTCCGCGCGGAGCAATTGCTTTTAAATTTGCGCAAAGTCAGGCTACTACCATAATAGAAGATATAAAAATTCAGGTGGGTAGAACCGGCGCTATGACACCTGTTGCACTATTAAAACCAGTTTTGATTTCGGGGACTATGGTTTCTCGCGCTACTTTGCATAATGAAGATGAAATAAAAAGACTTGATGTAAAAATAGGTGATACGGCTGTGGTGGGACGAGCCGGCGATGTCATTCCGGACATTATCAAAGTATTGCCGGAATTACGAACTGGCGGGGAGAAAAGTTTTGTGATGCCAAAAAATTGTCCAAGTTGCAAAACTAAATTGGAAAAATCAGAAACTGAGGCACTGTGGCGATGCCCAAATTCAAAATGTTTTGCTAGGGCACGCCGAGCATTTTATTATTTTGCTAGCCGCCCGGCATTTAACATTGATGGACTTGGGCCCAAAATTATTGACCGACTCCTTGATGAAGGGCTGGTGCAAGACCCCAGTGATTTATTTACTCTAAAAGAGGGAGATATAAAGCAACTAGAAAGATTTGGAGAAAAATCAGCCGAAAATTTAATTTTATCTATTAAAGAAAAACGCGAAATAACTTTGCCACGGTTTTTGTATGCGCTGGGAATTCGGAATATCGGTGGCGAAACAGCGGTGGATTTGGCTTCGCATTTTGGTTCTTTAGAAAAATTAAAGCGCGCGCGGCTTGAAGATTTTGAAGCGATTTTAAATATTGGGCCAATCGTGGCAAAGTCGGTTTATGAATGGTTTTTGGATAAAGATAATATTAATTTTTTAGATAAACTTTTGTTGGCGGGAGTGAAAATAATAAATCCAGATAAAAAAGAAAAAGGAAAGTTGGCGGGGAAGTCTTTTGTTTTTACGGGGACATTAGATAGTATAGAAAGGGAATTGGCCAAAGAAAAAGTTCGGGTGCTTGGCGGGCAAGTTTCAGAATCTGTTTCGGCAAAAACCAGTTTTGTAGTGGTAGGCAGTGAGCCGGGAAGTAAAGCAAAAAAAGCTGAAAAGCTAGGCGTAAAAATATTAGATGAAAAACAATTTTTAGAATTTTTACATTAGCAAGATGATGCTATCTAACCAAGTAATCAACTCTCTGCTATCGCAGAGAGTTGGTTATCCATAAGATTAAGCGATGGTAATAATTAAAATATGAAAGTTTTTATTACTGACAAATTTCTACGAGATGTGTTTGAGTTCACTAGTAAAACAGAGGATGCACTGCGTTTTTTGGTTCATCCACCGAGAACTTTTGGCGATATCTTTTGGGATACCGATAATCCCATTTACCAAAAGTATTATAAGATATTAACCCCCCAAAGATTTTTCCGTTTGGTATCTTATTTGAAGAAAAATAATTTGATTAAAATTGAGAGCCTTAAGGGTGTCCCTGCGCTAATGTTAACAAAAAAGGGTTTTAGTAAAGCGGTCCGGGCACAATTTAATTTTGAAAATGATAATATAGAAAAAAGAAAAGATGGCAAATGGATAATGTTGATTTTTGATGTGCCAGAAAAAAATAAAAAATCGCGAGAATTACTAAGAAGCATCCTCTATAGATTAAAATATAATTTATTTCAGAAAAGTGTTTGGGTTAGTCCTTATGATGTTTCGGATAGAACGGAGGAAGTATTACAAGAATATGCATTAGATGAATTTGTGAAGATGTTTTTAATAGAATAAATAAAATAATTAAAATATTACCAACTCTCTGCTATCGCAGAGAGTTGGTTGTGAATAATATTTTGATGTTAA
>CAYHFP010000004.1:0-19241 GCA_964355995.1 uncultured Candidatus Saccharibacteria bacterium
TGGAGAAAAACGAAAATTAATTATTCCCTCTGAATTGGGTTATGGAGCATCGGGAGCTGGTGGAGTTATTCCGCCGAATGCCACCCTTATTTTTACGGTGGATTTGTTGAAAATAAACTAATGCATTGAAAAGGCGCCCCGCGGGGCGCCTTTTTTTTATTCTAAAAATTAGTTTTCTGGAGCGTTTTGAAAATCTGTCATAAACTTTTCACTCCACTCTACCATTTTTGGATCATCTTTAGGCATTTCTTTTACTGCCTTTGCCATATCGGGATGAACTTCTTCTAAATGCGCCATTCCGTTACCCATTAATTCTTCGGGGGTTGCGCCTTGCACTGGTGCATCGCACATTCCACCCATTTGCCGACAAGTCATTGTTTTCATAAATTATAGCGACACTAATTACTAATCGCACTCTAATCTACTAATTCGTATTCGCGTGGGCACATTCGTAGCGTGCTATTCGCGTGCCCGTATTCGTAAATTCGGGTGTCATTCGTAAATTAGGATCGCTTTTTTAAATTATTATTTACATTCTAGTTTATTTTTTAGATTAGCGCAAAGTTTTGACAATGTATATTAAAAATGTTATACTTATGATACGTTTTCAAAACAAAATTTAGCTCATTGAAAGGGGCAAAAATGTCAGTCTCTGATTCAATCGTTCAAAAATGGACCGAAGAAAATGGGGTAATCCGTCTTTCCGTCACTTCCGACGGTAGGACTGGAAAAAACTGGGTGACTGATTTTAAGAAGAAGGGATTTGGGGTCAACGCTTCTACAAAAAGCGTTCTGCGCTCGCGATATTATGAGCCTACCGTCGGCATAACGAGTAGTGTTGTCATTTTGAGAGGGGATTTATTTCCCCGTAACGATCTAGTCAGCTACAAGATTTGCACGGAAGCGGAGCGAAGAAGGTTGATAAAACCTAACGCCGAAGTCGCTTGCCTTGTCCGAAAAAAGTTTTCAGACAAGGAATTGGAAGAGATGGGGCTGTTGTGGATTGTGGTTTTTCACAATCCTATCAAGGATTTTGATGGTGACGATAAACTTCTCGGTGTTTGGCCAGGTAACTTGCGTGCGTGCGATGGTAGGCGAGACTGTCGGTGGCATCCCTTCTCACCTAGGCATTACGGCGCCGCATTCATCGAAGGGTAGAGTTGAGTTTCTTGGGTCTCGGTTCGCATTTGCGAGTCGAGACTATTTTTTTGCAAAAAATATAAGATTGCGCGTAAATTTCCCATATGGTAAAATTAATCAATGGCCAAGTCTAATAATTAAAAAGGCCTATCTAAAGATATGGAAAATATGTGCAAATGTCATCATCACAAAGCTATGCCAGTATTGGTTATTTTATTTGGTGTAACTTTTTTGCTTGGAAATTGGGGAACTTTCAGCCAAGAAACGGTTAATGTTATTTGGCCAGTATTAGTTATTTTGGCTGGTTTAATGAAATTAGGAAACAAATCTGGAATGTGCAAGTGCTGCTAGTCTGAGTATTAAGTATTTTGTATTAAGTAGTTAGTATACGAAAAAAGAATTTTAAACGGCGCCCCGCGAACGGGGCGCCGTTTTTTGTTGTATTAATTATATGTTGTGATAATATAAAATTATGAATGTAAAATTACAAAAAGAATTTGGAAAGTTAGAACCACTAATAGAACATAAAATTCTGGAATTTTTGGGTGACCCAGATGAAGGGTTAAAACTCCGTAAAGACTTTTTGAATGGGTTGGACCGTCGATTGAAAAACAAATCAAAAGGGGTGTCTCAAAAAAGTATTTTGAAAAAGTATGGTATTGTTTAGATGGGGTGGTGGCGCGCTTTTAGATCTTGAAAAACTGGATTTTATTATTGCCAAAAGAATTCTTGGTAAGATGGGCTGGTTTGAGGAGAATTTTGATGATATTATTCCGGAAAAACTTAAGGGTGTGCCTGATACTTATAAATTCAGAGTTGGAGATTATAGAATTATTTATACTTTTGAGAGTGAGGTAGTTTTTATATTGCAAGTTGCCCACAGAAGAGATGTTTATAAAAATTTAAGGAGTGATTGAGGTGTTTGGTCGAAGATCCGCTTGAAGGGCGGTTTTTTTGTTGTATTATCTCTAATTTTTGTTAAAATAAAATATAAACTTAAACTACAAATTACAATAAACAAATTACAAACATATTTTGAATTTAGAATTTAGATATTGTTTGTGATTTGTGATTTGTTATTTGGAATTTCACCATGAAAGGCTATATTGCAAACATTGAACAAGAATCTATTGAAAACAATAATTTTCGTAAAGTAATTTACACCGGAAAAAACAGCCAATTGGTTTTAATGTCGCTAGAGCCCGGAGAAGATATTGGTGAAGAAGTGCATGATGTTGACCAATTTTTAAGAATTGAACAAGGCAAAGGACAAGCCGTTTTGGATGGCGTGACTTACGATGTGCAAGATGATTGGGCTATTGTGGTTCCTGCCGGCGCCAAATACAATGTGATTAATAATTCTGATGGTCAGATGAAGCTTTATACTATTTATTCTCCAGCAGAACACTTAAAAGACACCGTGCATATCACCAAACAAGATGCAATTGCCGATACTAAAGATAAGTTTGATGGTGTGACAACAGAGTAATATATTTATAGACGTCCAACGTCTATAGCCTATAGACGTTGGACGTCTATAATTTCTTTGAAATAATAATAGTATGATTCAGAAAAGGCGAACTAATTTGTATAAATCCGGTGAAATTTTTAATGTCTCAAGATCAAAGATTGATTTTTTCTTGGAATGCCCGCGATGTTTTTACTTAGATAGAAAATTGGGAATTACGCGCCCTAGTATGCCCGGATGGTCGCTTAATAGTGCTGTGGATATTTTGCTAAAAAACGAATTTGATAAGTTTCGGGAATTACGCCGGCCACACCAGTTAATGGTGGATTATAATATCCCGGCTATTCCATTTTGGCATAAAGATTTATATATTTGGCGGGACGATATTGGTAAAAAAATTGGCGCCTTGGTTTTACACAAAAAAACGAATTTGAATATTCATGGTATGATTGACGATGTCTGGGAGAATACCCAAACTCAAGAACTTCACATTGTTGATTACAAATCAACCAGCACGGATGGCGAGGTTAGTTTGAATGGAGAATACAAAGATGGATATAAACGGCAAATGGAAGTCTATCAATGGATTTTTCGGCAATTAGGATTTAAGGTTTCTAATATTGGGTATTTTGTCTATGCTAATGGGATAAAAGATAGTGGTAAAACATTTAACGATAGGTTAGAATTTAAAACAAAGGTTATTCCTTATCAAGCCGATGATTCCTGGATTGAGCCGACTATTTTGGAAATTAAAAAATGCTTGGATTCGCAAGAAACTCCAGAATCAAATCCAAAATGTGAGCATTGTGCTTACAAAAAACTTATTGATGGTGAGTCGCTCAAAAAACAAAAAATATTAATTTGAGAATAAAGTATATAGAGTTATTGAGTCAGTGAACTTTATAACTTGATAAACTTTAAAACCTTATAACTTCGTCATGGATTCAAAAACAAAAAATTGGATAATTATTATAGTTGTGGCGGTGATTATTATCGCCGGAATATTTTTTTGGATAAACCAAGAAAGTAAGCCTAGTCGATTTGATGATTTCGCCAAATGCCTAAAGGACAAAGGCGCAATATTTTATGGAACTTTTTGGTGTTCTCATTGCCAAAACCAAAAAGCATTATTTGGTAAATCTGCAAAATATCTTCCCTATACTGAATGTTCAACTGCCGATAGTAATGGTCAGCTTCAAGTTTGCAAAGACGCCAATATTACTAGTTATCCTACTTGGCAATTTGCGGATGCTTCGCGCACTGAGGGAGAAATTTCTTTAGAAGCTTTGGCAGAAAAAACAACTTGCGTATTACCTTAAATTATAAAATGGCCATTTAAAAATATGCCCCAGTAGTAGAAATTTGGCCGCCCTATGGGCGACGACAAAAGCCAAATTTCGCATACGGGGCTACCCCGTAGAGAATTTTGACTTAAGTTGTTGAATTAAATTTGCAATCATGGAAATATATAACGGGTAATAATAAAAATAACAATCGAAGGATTTCAAAGAATTAGAATATAAATTTAATTCGTCAAAATTCTTCTACTGGGGTGGAATTAATTGATACCGTCAATAAACTTTTGGCTATTGGGACATTGTTGGCCCAGATTTTTATTTTTCTGACGATTATTTATTATGTATTTTTTAGGAAAACATATCCTTGGATTGAAAATGTAATAGGTAAATATGGGTTGATGTTGGCTTTTAAGGTTGCCCTGCTATCAACTTTGGCGAGTTTATTTTATTCAGATATTGCAGGGTTTGCACCATGCAAATTTTGCTGGTTTCAAAGAATTTTTATGTATCCTTTGGTGATTTTGATTCCCTTAGCTTTGCGAAAAAAGGATTTTAAGATTGTTGAATATTTGTTGCCCCTTTCAGTCATTGGATTTTTGATATCTTTGTATCAAAACTATATGTATTATTATAACAACGGGTTGGATGCTTCTTGTGTCTTGGGGGGCAGTCAAGTTTCTTGCGTGAAGCGATATGTGTTTGAGCTTGGATATATTTCGGTTCCAATTATGGCGCTAACCGCTTTTGCATTGGTTATCGTTTTTTTACTTTTCCAAAAGGCATACAATACTTCAAATCAGGAAAAGCCCGTTTAAAATCTCTTCGGGCCTTTTCCCCAAATCTGGGCAGAAAATTCTATCAAATTTTCATCTTCCAGATTTGGGGAAAATACCTCGAAGGCTTTTCCTGATTTAAAGTAATAATAAAACTATTAATTAAAAATTTGAAATTTACAATTTGAAATCAACCCGCGCGCCTGCGGGCGCGCGGGCGAATGACTAAATATTTTAATTTTATAATACGACACCTTTAATTATTTCAAATTGTAAATTTCAAATTTCAAATTCAAAACCATGGGTGACATATTAAACGAAGCAGGGCAAAAAGTGGCCAAAATTGGCCAAGATGGAGTTGTAAAAAATATTCAGGGAATAAAAATGGGTAGCGTTAAGGATAACGGCGATATTCGCAATGCGGTGGGGCATAAAATCGGCAGTTACGATGGCAGTGGCTATGTGTATGAAGCAGGAAGAAAAATTGGCAAAGTGCACAGCGATGGAAAAGTGTTTGACTACGAAGAAGATTGTATTGGAAGTGTGAAGGGAGATCATATTCAATCCGGCGGAGCCGCGCTACTTTTACTCGTCCGGTAGAGGAGGGTAGAATTTTTTGAAAAACTTGACATAAATTGTTAATTCGTGTTAATGTAATATCAATGAAAAACAATAAAAATCACCAACTAAATACGGTATCTATTAACTCAAAACCAATGGGTGTGTTTTGCTACACCTGTGATCGATTGAGTTTATTTAGCCAAGGCGATTTTTATAAAATATCAACGTAAAGATTTAACATATATTTTAAACATAAAAAGCGTCTCGGCTAGATAAGCTGAGGCGCTTTTGCTTTAAGCTGAGTCTAGAAAAGTTCTTTGAAAGGAGCTGTGTCATGTCAGACCAAAAACCCAAGGTGATTTTCATTGAGGGCAAGAAGGTGAACCTTCGTCCACTCTCAAAGGACGATGTCCCACTGCTGACCCGTTGGATTAACGACTCCTACTTGAGGGAGTTTCTCATGGCCCATCTTCCGTGCACGGAAAAGCAAGAGGAGGAATGGTTTAACAAACTCGGGTCCGACGACAAAAACATTGTCCTTGGCATCGAAACCAAAGATGGTGTTCTAATTGGTGTGATGGGTATTCATCACATCAACTGGCGGGACCGCGTCTGCACCACGGGGGCCTTCATCGGCGAAAGGGAGAATCAAGGCAAGGAATACGGCATCGATGCCAAGATGCATCTCTTGAACTACATCTTTAATATGCTCAATCTGCGTAAGGTGTGCTCCGAAGTCATCGCCTACAACGAGCCGTCTATCAAGTACAGCCTGAAATGCGGTTATCGGCCGGACGGCATCCGGAGCAAGCACGTCTTTCGGAAAGGGGAGTACCATGATCTGATTCAACTCTGCCTCTTTAGGGAAGAATGGCTGCCGATCTGGGAGCAGTACCAGAAAACCGGCAAGGTGCGGTAGTCGGTTTGGGGACGTTATTTTCGAATAACGTCCCTTTTTTATTATTTGCATTTTCACTTTAAAACAGGCAGAATAAAATAATTATATTTTCTAAAATATGTTTACTGAAAACCAGGAAAAATATCTACTCAAAATTCCAGAAGATAAGAAAGTTAAGATTATCCCATATAATCCAAAAGTGAAAGAGGTTGTTGATGATATTAAAAAGAAAATACTGGAGGAGGGAATTAATCTTGAAGTTGCACACATGGGTGCTTCGGCTCTTGGTATTTCCGGCCAAGGAGATATAGATTTATATATTCTTTGTAAAAAAGAAGATTTTAACATTTATGCACCTCGTATCGAAAAAATTTTTGGCCGCCGTGTTTCTGGTATATCAATCTATAAATGGCAATTAAATATTGATAGGTTTGAAGTAGAGATGTATTTAACTGACCCTAAAACTCCTAGCATGAAAGAACAAATAGATGTTTTTGAAAAACTAAAAAACAATAAAGAATTATTGAAAGAATATGAATCAATAAAGTCATCAGTTGATGGTTCGTCTTTCAGAGAATATATGCGGAGAAAATATGAGTTTTTTAACAAGATACTAGAATAGGAATATTTTACCTATAAATAATCACTATAATCAAAGCAGTAATTTATAATTATTATTTTGTTGTAAATTATGTTAACAATTATAAAAGGATTGACAAAATAGTAATAATATAATAAATAATTATATGAACCATATTCAAGAAAAAATAACAGAGCGGGTGCGTGCTATTATTATTGATTCTGATAAAATATTGCTTATTCACCGTATCAAAACAGATCAGTCTTACTGGGTTATACCTGGCGGCGGGGTGGAAGTGGGCGAAAACCATCAACAAGCTGTTAAACGGGAATGTTTTGAGGAGCTGGGCATTCAGGTACGTGTCGGTGAATTATTTTTTCAAAGAACCGCTGATATGTTAGCAATAAAAGGGCAACAGGAGTTTTTCTATTTATGTGAAATGATTGGTGGAAAAGTTGGTACTGGGCAGGGGCCGGAGTTTCAGCCAGGAGTAGAATATCAAGGTGAATTCAAGGCAGAATGGGTTGATATTAAAAAATTACCAATTCTAGATTTAAGGCCACATGAAATAAGAGATGCAATCATTACGTTTACAAAAAATGAAAAAAATTGATACAATTGTAATCGCTGTTGGAGGTCAAGGGAGGCGCATTACAGGTGATTTAAGGAAAAGGGGAATCAGGTCTTCTAAAATTTTTCTGACACTGAATAATAAACCTATCTTGAGCCATTTAATTGATATGTCTATAGCTTCAGATTTTAAACGATTTTTTTTACTTTCTAGTTATTACGAATCTGAATTGCGTTTGTATCTGAAAAAGAATTACCCCAACGATAAACGTATTGTACCGGTTTATGGAGGTAAACCCGGCAAAAAGTGGGGTGTTCCCTGGTTATTAAATTCCATTAAGGGTAAACTCAAGGAGCCGTTTGTATATTCTGATGGCAACATTGTTTATGATATTGATATTTTGCGGAAAATAAAAAACAAGGGAATTTCAAAAACAGAGATTGCTAATATTGTTTTGAGCGCCAAAGATTTTGCGCCTACGCATTCTCGTGTTACTTTGAATAAAGAAAAAATTAGCGAGATAAACACGCGTTTACCAAAATTTTCTAATAATACGGATAACCGCTTGATCGGGAAAAAATATTACAGTCTTGGTTTAATGGTATTAAGGATTCAATTTTTTTCAATTAACCCTCGATTTGTATACAAAAAAGACTTAGATGTTGTTATTAATGATATTTTTAAGTTTAAAGGGGGTTCAGTTAAAGCTACAATATATCAAGGCAATTGGATCGCTATTCACACCGTGCAAGCCCCGTTTTCTAACCAATAGCTTGGAAACGTTTTAACATTTGATTTGGAGTTAAAAAATTGATACCCATATGAAGTCTTTCGTCGTTGTAGTAGGTTAAATAAGTAGGCATTTTTTGGTTGAACGTTTTAACACTCGTTCTCAGATCGTCCAAGCATTCTTCTTGTAGTGTCCGGTTGAATCGCTCTAGATATGAATTGTCATTCGGTTTTCTAACGCGCGAGTGCCGATGTAAAATCTTGATTCTTTCAGAGAAGTGTTGAGAGAATTCCGAGCCGTGATCAGATTGGATACAGGTGAATTTGAACTCGGCAACATTCTGGGCCATTTTCAAAAATTTAATGCTTTGCCTGGTACCAATCTTGTCAGTCGCCCACGCAAAGCACCAGCGAGAGCAGACATCAATGAGAGTGTAAACATAGATCCTTTTCTTTCCAGAAATCATTAGGTGAATTGTATCTACCATCACTAAATCCCCTGGTTGTAGGACTAACGGACGCTCAATAGATAAATGTAATCTTTTCCACGGGCTTCGCTTTTGAATCAATCCAGCACGGTCTAAGGTTCTTTTTACACTACTTAAGCTTACCACAACTCCTTCGTTGAGCAAGTATCGGTGAATGACTTCACTGCATCGCCTACGCCTTTTTTTACAGGCAATGATGGCATTCACTTTTTTCTCGGTTAGCCCGTTGGGGTGACGGTGGGGACGGGAAGAAATGGTAGGAATAATCCACGAACCTTCCTTACGCATTTTTTTACACCACTTGCTAACAGCTCCTTTGGTGTAGCCGAAGTATCGGGCAACCTCGCTGACTTTTCTACCGGCTCGCACCATATTGACCGCTTTGGCTCGGAGCCGAGGAGCCTTGGGATTGGTTGTATATGCCATGTTTGGAAATACTTAATAGTATGTAATTATCTTACAATAATTTACTGAAAAGTGTTTCCAAGCTATTGAACTATTACGATTTTTTTGACTTTTTTGGATATTTTTAGTATAATAATTTCACTATTTAGTAATTGTTTTACTGAATAACGATGTTCTTTTTTGGGTAAATAAAAAAACCACAAGGAGGGGTTAATGTCTGAATTCGCGTCAATTTCTGGAAAAGTGGCTGGTGTCATTTCTTTTGTGGCATTTTTGCCCTATATTTGGGCAATTTTAAGGGGAGAGACGAGGCCGAATAGGGCAACGTGGCTCATTTGGACGATAGTTGGCTTAATGCTAGGAGCAAGCTACTATTCTGTTGGTGCAACGCATACTCTCTGGGTATGCCTGAGCTATATTATCGGGCCCCTTATCATATTAATTCTTTCGATTAAATATGGCCAAGGTGGGTGGACTCGATTGGACAAATGGTGTCTTTTTTTGGCGGGAATCAGTGTGGCATTGTGGCTTGCTTTTGACTCACCACTTATTGCGCTTTCAATTAATCTTTTCATTGATTTTTTGGGGGCGATTCCGACCATTAAGAAAGTATATTACGATCCCAAAAGTGAAGACTTGTTTGCGTGGTCACTGACTTCTTTGAGCGGTATAGTGAATTTGTTTGCCATTGAAAGCTTGGCATTAAAAATAGTTATTTATCCCGCATATGTAGTTTTTGCCACTTGTTCTATAGCATTGCTTATAGCTATTAGAAGAAAACAAATGATGAAAAAAAGATAGTCTGTGCCCACCATATTCTTTGAATTTTTGGTGGGTTTTTTATATGTGCAAGAGTCGTCTTACAGTAAATTATAATGAGTGGTATAATTAATTCTATTATGAGTATTGGAGCAGTATTTGGAATTTTGGCTGGAATATTCTCTTTCTCGGCATATCTTTTTTATATTGTCGCTATTATAAAAGGATATACTAAGCCGAGCAGGGCTTCTTGGTTTATTTGGGCAGGAATTGGGATTATTTTAGCTTTTAGCTATAGGGCTTCTGGTGCCGAAGATACTATTTGGGTGGCAGTGAGTGAAGCTATCGCCCCGATGGTGATAGCTTTATTGTCTATAAAATATGGTGTGGGTGGAGCAGAAAAAATAGATATTTTCGCATTGGTAGGTTCATTATGTAGCCTTTTTTTGTGGTGGTATTTTGGAACACCGGTGATTACTCTGGTTACAAATTTAGCGATAGATTTTTTTGCTGCCCTTCCAACTATAGAAAAATCTTGGAAAAAACCTAGAGGAGAAGATAGATTTGCATGGACTCTAACTCAGACGGGGAACGTATTTAACCTGTTTGCTATTGACAAATTTTTGTTTGGAGTTATGATATACCCAATATACACTTTTGTTATTGATGGCGTTATAACTCTCTTACTATATAGGCCATTATTTAAAAAGCAATGAAAAAAGATTTATATGTTGAAAAAAGTAAAATAGCCGGAAAGGGTGTTTTTACTAAGGAACCTTTTAAAAAAGGAGAGATAGTTTTTATATTAAAGGGCAAATTTAAAAAACATCATCCAAAAAATAGTAAAGAATCAAAAAACGGGCCGAATTGGGTAGGCGTGGGAGAAGACATATGGATTGACCCTATTGATATTTCCCAGTATCTTAATCATTCTTGCCAGCCGAATATGGGTATAAAGGGCAGGGTAGAATTTGTGGCTTTACATAATATAAAAAAAGACGAAGAATTAACCTTTGATTATTCAATAACGGAAATGGATGAATTCTGGGAATTTCCATGTAATTGTAGATCCAGAAATTGTAGAAAAATATTACATTCAATACAGTCTTTACCTAAGCCAGTCTTTAAACATTATTTGCCCTATATTCCAAATTACTTCCAAAAAGTTTATAATAGAAGTAATAAGATAAATAAGTAAAATTTAAATTGCGAAGTCCTCTGAAAAAATTTCGTAATTTGAATTTTTAAAAAATGGATAAGAGGTCAAAGATTTTAATAGGTATTTTTTTATTTATAACTTCTATCTCTATAGCAGTTACTTTTTATCGGTATATTGTTCTTGAAGATATTGTTTTTTATACTGACGAAGAAATATTTAATGAAGCTTTGTTAATAGAGTAATTATTATGTTTGATGCTGGTGTTTTAAAATTTATAGAAGCGTGTAACTGGGATTCTGCCAAATTTCTGATTTTATCTGATAATGTTTTTGGTCCCCTAATATATTATTCTCATTTATTACCCCTTGTTTCATCTTTGATTTTAACGGGGTTTATCTTTTTTAGGAATAAGCAAAACATTGCAGTCCGATGGCTTCTTTTTACTGTATTATTGCTTGATATATGGCTTTTTTCGGATTTGGTTTTATGGGCTACGGAAAAACCTCCATTTACTATGTTTTTCTGGTCTTTATTGGTTTTAATTGAACCAATGATATATGCTGGTATGATTTTCTTTGCTTATGCAACGATAGATGGAAAAGATTTGTCATTTAGAAAAAAAATTATTATTTTTGCCCTCCTTTTGCCAACCATTGTTTTAATGTCTACTAGATTTGGTTTAACCTATTACGATCTTTCTAATTGTGACAGAGAAGCTATTGAGGGGCCACTTGCATTTTATGGCTACATAACAGAAATTTTATTTTCATTGTGGATTCTTGGTTTAGGGTTTAATAGATTTATTAAAACAAAAATTATTGAAGAAAGAAAAAAAATTGCTTTAGTAGTTTTTGGAATTTCATTTTTCCTTTTATCTTTTTCTTTGGGAAATATTATTGGAAGTCTTTCAATTGATTGGGTAATTGGTCAGTATGGACTTTTTGGAATTCCTATCTTTTTAGGTTTTTTGGCTTATTTAATTGTTAGGTATAAGGCTTTTGATATTAAACTTATTGGGGCGCAGGCGCTGGTGGTCTCTTTGTGGATTGTGCTTTTGGCAGTACTTTTTATTAGAAAAATTGAAAATGTAAGAGTGGTGGTGAGTTTGACCTTGGTATTATTTTTAATTGTTGGAGTTTTGTTGATTCGGAGCGTTGCCAGAGAAGTAAAACAGCGAGAAGAAATTGCTCAGATGGCCGAAGATGTAAAACGCGCCTATATTATTGAAAAGCGAGCTAAAGAAGAATTGGAAAATTTGGATAAATTTAAAGACCAGTTTTTGATGACGACTCAGCATAATTTGCGCACACCTTTAACATCAATGATGGGATATTCTGATTTATTGCTAAAGGGTGTTTTTGGAAAACAGACTGCAAAAACTAAGGAAGTTATTTTGAAATTTCAGGTTTTGACGCAGGGAATGATAAAAATGGTAAATGACTTTTTGAATATGGCGCAGTTTCAATTGGGCAAAGATGTGGTGGTTTTAAAATCTGGAGTAGACCTTTCTTTAATGTTAAGTGAAATAGCCACCGAGCTTGAATTTAAGGCAAAAACTAAAAACATTTATTTAAAACTTCAAAAACCACAAATATTACCGAGTATTAGTGCGGATAGAGAAAAATTAAAAGCGGCGATGTTTAACATTATTGATAATGCTGTGAAATATACCACCAAGGGCGGGGTTTTGGTGATAGTAGAAGTTAATGGTGCGGTAAAAATTACCGTTTCTGATACGGGTATTGGAATTCCTAAAAATGAAATAAGCAATTTATTTGACAATATGTTTGCACGCGGAGCGGAGGCTAAAAAATTGGATGCGGTTGGGTCTGGTGTGGGACTTTATTTATCGGCCCAAATTATTAAGGCGCATAAGGGTAAAATTTCGGTAGCATCGGATGAAAAAGGGTCACATTTTTATATAGAATTGCCAATAAATATTTCGCCAATTTTGGTTAGCAAATAATAAACAAATAAAAACCACCCTGTGAATAAAAATCATAGGGTGGTTTTTATTTGCTTATGGTATAATTAGAGAATATTATATGCCCAAGTAGTAGAGCGAAGCTCACTACAGGGCTACCCCGTAGAGAATTTTGAAATTTTCTTTGGGGCAAAATATAAATAACATTAATTAAGATTTTGAAAGTGTGGGATTTTGCCCCAATTCAAAATTCTTCTACTGGGGTGAACATAGAACCCGAGCGACTCAAAAAATTTCTTTTAGATGCTGAATTGGTAAATAAAAAAGCCTTTGAGGCGGCTTTGAAATTCAGTCAAGAAAATAATAAAAGACTTAGCGAAGTCTTGGTTATGCACGGCCTCATTGAGCAGGAAAAATTAACGAAATTTGAAGCCTATTTATTAGGAGTGCCTTTTGTGAATATTGAGGGCGAAACTATTGTCCCGGAAGTGTTAAGTATTATCCCAGAACAAATTGCCCGTGCGCATAATATTATTGCTTTTAGAAAAAAGGATAATAATCTTGAAGTGGCAATGCTTGACCCCGAAGATTTAACAACGATTGAATTTATTAAAAAAACAGATCCGCTATTAAAAATCCTGCCAAGACTAACTACTCCGTCGGGAATAAAATATGCCTTGCATCAATATGAAAAAACACTAGATGCGGAATTTGGCAATATTATGAAACTGGATGATGTGGTGGACCCAGAATTAATTAGCCGTTCAGGATTGGATAAAAATTCTTATGGAAGTGATGAAGATTTAGTAAAAGTGGCGCAAGAACTACCGATTATCAGAATTGTTGATGCTTTAATGAAGCACGCTATTTTACAGAGAGCCTCCGATGTTCATATTGAGCCATTAGAAAAAGAGGTGATTATCAGATTTCGTATTGACGGAATTTTGCACGACACCATGACACTGCCCATATCAACTGCTTTGGGGATTGTGGCTAGAATTAAAGTGCTTTCTAATTTAAAACTTGACGAGCATCGCTTGCCTCAAGATGGTAGATTTAAAATAGAAACCGAAGATTATAAATATTCTATTAGAGTATCTCTTTTGCCTGTTTTTAACGGAGAAAAAATTGTGATGCGACTTTTGGCTGAAGGCGGAAGGTCACAAACCCTCAACGATCTGGGATTTATTGGTAGGGATTTAGAAGTGATAAAAAATAATTTAGTCAGGCCTACCGGAATGATATTAATTACCGGACCGACTGGGTCGGGAAAAACCACGACGCTTTATGCGATGATGGGAATTTTGAATACGCCGATGGTAAATATATCTACGGTGGAAGACCCAATTGAGTACCGAATGCCAAGAATTAATCAGACACAGGTAAATTCTAGTATTGGTTTTACCTTCGCCTCTGGACTGCGTGCCTTGGTTCGGCAAGACCCCAATGTCATTATGGTAGGAGAAATTCGAGATGGAGAAACAGCTGGTTTGGCTATTAATGCCGCTTTGACCGGCCACTTGGTGCTATCAACTTTGCACACCACTGAGGCGGCGGGAGCGATGCCACGATTGATTGATATGGGGGTAGAGCCATTTTTGATGTCTTCAACTTTAAATATTATTATTGCGCAAAGATTGGTGAGAAAATTTGTTGGCGCTAAAGAGAAGTATAAATTAAAAAAAGAAGATATAGAAAATTTAAAAAAATATTGTGATTTGGAAAGAATTTTAGAAATTTTAAGGGAGCAAAAATTTATTAAAGATAAAGAGGGATTAGAAAATATAGAATTTTATAGACCCAAGCCATCTAAGGATTCTGTGAGCGGATATCGTGGTCGGTTGGGAATTTTTGAGGTGCTGCTAGTTAATGAGAGCATCAAAGAATTGATTATTAAAAAAGCCTCAACTAAAGAAATTAAAGCGCAGGCCATTAAGGATGGAATGCTGACAATGGTGGAAGATGGTTTTATTAAGGCGGCCAAGGGATTAACTTCTATTGAAGAGGTGTTAAGGGTTATTGTGGATTAAATTAGTGAGTAGTTTGTAGTTGGTAGTTTGCCTGCCTACTGGCAGGCAGGTAGAACGGAAAACGTTCGTTGACTACTCACTACAAACTACTCACTACCAACTAAAAGCTAAATTTTCATGCCAAATTACATTTATAAAGCCAAATCTTTTAGCGGTGAAACCGAAGAAGGCACCTTAGACGCTAAAGATGAACATCAGCTCGCCCAAATTATCAAAGATAAGGGGATGGTTTTGATTACTTCGATTTTGGAAGGCAAAGAAAAAAAATCATTATTGAGTATGCAATTTTCTTTTTTGGGAGTTTCTTCCACCGAGAAAATTATGATGACTAAAAATTTAGGCGTGATGTTTTCAACGGGGCTATCTTTGGTAAAAAGTTTTGATATTTTAATTACTCAAACAAAAAATAAAAAACTAAAAGAAGCACTTGTAGATATAAAGGCAAAAATTAATACGGGTGAAAATCTTTCCGATGCACTCAGTAAATATCCGAAGATTTTTTCGGAACTTTTCTGCAATATGATAAAGGTGGGGGAGGAGTCGGGAACACTGGACGATATTTTTCAAATTTTATCACTGCAACTTACCAAAGAACACGAACTAAAATCCAAAATAGTAAATGCGATGATTTATCCGGTGATTATTTTGATGGTTATGGCGGTGGTGGGAGTTATTATGATTACTTTTGTTTTGCCAAGTTTGAATATCTTTTTTACATCACTTAATGTGGATATTCCTATTTATACCAAGATATTACTTTATGTTGGTAATTTTTTATCAGTGCACTGGTATTTATTATTGGTGATTCCTTTGCTTTTAGTAGGTATGTTTTTGGCATTAATAAAAACAAAAATTGGTAAATATTCTATGGATACTTTTTTATTAAGAATGCCCCTCGTTTCTTCTATTATTAAAAAAAATAATTCGGCTTTTTTAATTAGGTCATTAAGTTCTTTAATTACTTCGGGAGTTTCTTTGATTCGCGCTTTGGAAATTTCTGCCAAGACGGTCAATAACCATTATTTTTCTGATGCCCTAATTGAAGCTGGTAACAAAATTAAAAAAGGTGAAAAATTATCCAATGCTTTAAGGAGTCATCAAAATTTATTTCCTTTTGGTGTGATTGAAATGATTGAAGTTGGTGAAGAAACGGGGAAAACTTCGGTTATTTTAAAAAAATTAGCTGATTTTTATGAACAGGAAGCGGTCAGTGCCATTGAAAAACTAGCCATTTTAATTGAGCCAATGTTGATTGTTGTTTTAGGACTGGCGGTAGGTGTTTTTGCTTTTTCAATTATTCAGCCGATGTATTCTTCGCTTAAATCTATTGGGCAATAGGTTCTGAATTACGAAAAGTCGTTTTAATTGGGAGTTTCGTAATTTGGAGCAATGAATTTTATGCATAAAAATGGTTTTACAATTATCGAAGTTTTGGTGGCAATTTCTATTTTGGCTATTTTGTCTACGGTTTCCGTATCTAATTTTTATTTATTGCAAAAAAGTTTTGATTTAGATACTGGCGTGCAAGAAGTTATGGAAATATTAAAACTTGCCCAAAGTAGAACTTTATCGTCAGAAAGTAATAGCCAGTACGGAGTTTATTTTGACAGCGCCGTGTCGCCCAATAAATATACTTTGTTTAAGGGTGCCACTTTTGCCACCAGAATTGTTGCTTCTGACCAAAATTATTGGCTTCCCAAAACTACGGAATTTTTTAATATTAGTTTTGGCGCTTCGCCTGAGGTGGTTTTTGATAGATTAAGCGGGACTTCAGCTCAATCTGGAAGTATTTCTTTAAGACTTAAAGCTGATGTAAATCAAAATAAAATTATCTATATATCAAATTCCGGATTGGTAAGTTTTAATTCCGAAACTCTACCTTCCGATGATGATAGGTTTAAAGACTCAAGACATACACATTTTGATTATAGTAGGGTTATTAATACTGCTAGTGAAAATATTATATTAAATTTTAATAATGGCGCACTGGTGCACACTTTTGCTATTGGCTCTTATTTAGTGTCTGGTCAGTTAGATTTAACGGATACAGTTTTGGTTTCCGGTACACAGCAAACCATAAAAATTAAAACCCATAGATTAAATGAAACCGATACGCAATTTAGTATTCACAGAGATAGAAGAATAAACGATAAAAGTCTTGTCATTACGCTTTCGGGAGATTCTACGGGGAATTTAATTTCGTATTCAGCTGATGGCACAACAACTACGTATTCTTCAATTTATGTTTCAAATTTTGCTTGGCAATAATAATATATTATGAAAAAAAAATTACATAAAAATAATCAAGGATTTATTTTTCTGGAAATTGTGATAGCCGTAGCTTTGATAAGTATTGTTTTTACAACACTGCTAAGTGTTGCATTTTTGTCACTTAATATTTCTTCATCTATTCAACAAACTATGGTAGCAGATTCTTTAGCCAAAGAAGAAATTGAGGCATTGAGAACATTTCGTGACGGCACTACTTGGTTAACTGATGGATTGGGGGTGGTTAGTTTTACTAGCAGTAATCCATACCGCTTAACTTTAAATAATGGAGTTAATCCGCCTAAATGGGATTTAACTGCCGGGACAGAAACCATAGGTATTTTTACGAGGCAGGTATTTTTTGATAAAGTTTCCCGAGACCTTACTACAAAAGATATTGAAAGTGTTTACAATGCTTCACATGATGACCCAGAAACAAGAAAAGTGACCGTGAGGATAACGTGGTCTGGCAAAACTTATAATCTTGTTTCGTATTTAACTAATTGGAGAGACCAATAATATGAAATATGTTATTTTAAATATGAAAAAATATATTGGAGCTGAAAAAGGATTTTCCATTATTGAGGTGTTAATTTCTATAGCCATATTTTCCATTATTTTACTAACAGTAATTTCATTCTTTTTTTCGGTTACTAATTCAAATTCCAAGTCAAAAGCCCAGCGCGAAGCCCAAGATAATGCCAAAAGAGTTTTGGAAATTATGACATACGAAATTAGAAAGTCCAAAAGTATTTATACTCCCACTAGTACTTCAAGCCAGCTTTCACTAGAAACCACCAATTATCTGCCTGTTGATGAAACAACAACTTTTATTGATTTTTTTGTCTGTGGCTTGGCGGTGTGTATGAAAAAAGAATCGCAAAATCTTATTGCTTTGACTCCGGACAATCTAGAAGTAACATCGCTGACTTTTACTCAATTAAAAAATGCCAACGCGCCATCGGTGAGGATAAATCTAGTTTTAAACTATGCAAATCCAAATAATGATGTTAATTCTTCTTCAATAATAGATTTAACATCGACGGCTTCTTTGAGGAATTATTAGAAATTAATTTAAATCACAAAATTATTTCAGAGGATTTTTTCCAAATCTTAAAACGAAAATGGGATAGAATTTCTAAACGTAGCGCGTTACGTTTAGAAATTATTGCACATTTGCAGTTAAGATTTGGTCAGGACGCGAGGCGCAATTTGTCGCAACAAATTCGTCCCGTCCCAGAAAAGACCTGAAAAAAGTTTCTTAAAATTAATTTTATGATTTAAATTATAAAGAATTATGAAAACTTCAAGTAAATATCAAAAAGGGTATATTATTTCTATTATTTTATTTTTTGTTTTAACCATGATGATTAGCGTTGCTATTAGTATGAGCGCGCTGGCTTCTTATAGACAAAAAATTTCTACGAATTCAGTAAAGGCCACCCAGTCTTATTATGCATCAGAATCGGGCGCTGAAGACGCTTTATTAAGATTAAGTAATGATCCTAGCATGTCGGCACTTTCTTATAATTTAAATGTTAATGGGGCCGATGCCAATGTTGTTATTCCTGGTATTGTGGGGGGGCAGAGAGTTATCACCTCACAGGGGACTATAAATAATGTGGTAAAAGATTTAGAGGTGGTTTATAGTGTTGATGCGGAAAGCGTTTCTTTTCACTATGGGACTCATATTGGGACGGGAGGATTGACGATGTCTAATAATACGAGAGTCATTGGAAATGTTTTTTCAAATAGTACTGTCAGCGGTTCAAATAGTGCTTTTATTGAAAACGATGTTACCATTTCAGGCAATGGCAATATGTTAACTGGCCTACATGTTGGCGGGAACGTCCTTGCGCATAGTTGCAATGATTCTATTATAGATGGCAATTTGACCTATGTGCAGGGGGGTACAAATAACTGCACCGTGAGTGGAACCACAACAATTCAGTCTGCTCAAATTCCTTCACAGCCCCTGCCTATTACCCAAGAACAAATTACTACTTGGAAAGACGAAGCCACATCAGGGGGAGTTTTGGGAAATACCAATCTTACCGGTTCTCAAAAAATGACATTGGGTCCCAAAAAAATTAATGGAAGTTTAACGCTGAGTAATAATGCTGTTCTTACATTATCTGGAACGGTTTATGTAACTGGCACTATTGTAATAAATAATAGTGCTAAAGATCG
>CAYHFP010000005.1:0-19198 GCA_964355995.1 uncultured Candidatus Saccharibacteria bacterium
TGTGCTCTTCCGATCTTCTTCTTTAATAAAGTATTCAATTTCCATTTGTTCAAATTCGCGCGTGCGGAAAATAAAATTTCCCGGAGTCACCTCATTTCTGAAAGCTTTCCCAATTTGGGCAATTCCAAAAGGTAATTTTTTACGCGAAGTTTCTAAGACATTTTTAAAATCAACAAACATTGCCTGTGCTGTTTCTGGTCTAAAATAAGCAACGCTAGCCTTATCTTCCGCTGAACCCAAAAACGTCTTCATCATTAAATTAAATTGTCGTGGTTCTGAAAATTCACCCTTACAATCTGGGCATTTTATTTTTTTATCAAATTCTTTTGTAGCTTCATAATTAGTATCAATGTGATCAGCACGAAATCTTCTTTTGCATTTCTTACATTCTACTAAAGGATCTGTAAATTCAGCTGTATGCCCCGACGCTTCCCAAACTTTGGGGTTCATAATTAAAGCGGCATCAATGCCCACCATATCGTCACGTTGCTGAACAAATCGTTTCCACCAAAGTTGTTTGATATTATTTTTAAGCTCAACTCCCAAAGGCCCGTAATCCCATGAATTTGCTAAGCCACCATAAATTTCTGAACCAGGGAAAACAAAACCCCGCCGCTTACAGAGCGAAATTATTTTCTCCATCGAATTATTATTTTCTTTTTCCATTTTCTAATACTAACCTTTTGAGAATAAAAATTCAATTATCAAATGGGCATTTTGCAATTTAAAGTAAATAAAAAGCCCCGATTTAGATAAATCGGGGCAATATCTCAAAGGCCCAAGAAGGGCCATAAATTGCACGGAGGGCAGTGAAGTTAACAAGAAAAATCCATGATTTGAAAAACAGAATTACAGAAATCAAATCATATCAACTTCTTCTTATTAATTCTCACTCCCTTTCAACCTAAGGTAGATTTTCACCCACCTTGGGTCTACCGGATAGCACACGTCGTTTACCGTGAAGCTCGCGCTTTTGGGAAGGGAAAACCCTCCACTGTGCACCGATAATGAAATCGGCGATCAGGAAAGCCGTGAAGCCTGACACTTTTAACCACGGCCACAATTCTGTTTTTACATCCATGTTTCAATAAATTGACCAACCCCACGCTCCGATTCATATGATTTTTCATGCGCCTTTCTTTGCATCCTTTCTTTTCTTCGCCTAGAAAGACGTGGGCTCCCATTTTTTGGAATTATCGCCCCACAAAACCGAATTGGCTGCCGCCATTTTCTTGGCCTTTGAGGAGTGATTCTGATTTTTAAACCTGCAAAAATGTTTTGCAAATCCAAAAATGCATCTTCGCTCCATTTTTGCCATGTAGCCAGAATATTATCGGAATAACGAGTTATCGTTCCGCTGTGTTCTTTTTGCCAAGCGACAAACTTGGGATCAATGGCTCGCGTCATGAAAATCTCAAAAAGATAGTTGGACGTCGCAAAACCCATCGGGATTACTTCTTCCATCCCAAATTCGTCAGCAAAGCAAATGTCAAAATGGGGGCCTGTAATATCGGAGTAAACTTCAGAAATCATTTGGCGAGTAATTTGATGAAACGCGTGGACCAAATCAATGGTAACAAAAAATCGGTCGCCATGATGACGATAAAGAAACGGCCTTAATCCGCCACTGCCACAGAAGGTGTTAATGGGCAAAATCTTAACGAGATGCTGGCGCCGAAGATATGCTAACTTCGCCTCAAGCGCCCTTTCATATTCTTCATCAGGAACGAAAAAGATACGGTTCTTAAACTTTCTACTACCATAGTACATGAGATTCCCCTTTGTGAATGTTCTGCCTTTATCCTATCAGCTTGCTTTTAAAATGCAATCCTAATTATTTTGCACTAACCTGACCACTAAATTCTTGACTAAAATCGCCAGCGCTCACTTTATTTTTTATAACGATAGCATCAGAGATTGCTAAAGTATCTTTTAGTTTTACACTAAATTCCACCATCGTCTCTTCTTGGGGTAAAAAATTTGCCAATTCTGGATTTTTTTGTGAATCAAAAATAACCGACCCATCACTGATTTTTATTTGCCCCGTGTTTGACAGCAGAGTAGCCAAATCGAATGCCTGCCCACTAATCTTAGATTTTATAGACACATTACTAAAAGCATCAGAACCGTTATTTTTAAATATAATTTGGTAATTAAGTGTTTCACCTAGCGTCGGTGAATAATCAAAAGACCCATTTATTTTTTGCGAAATTAAAAGCAAAGGCACGGTGACTTCTACATTTTGCTCGACTTCTTTTATGACAATAAAACTACCATCTTGCCACATGCCCAGCTTAGCCGAAAAATGTAATATTTCATTTGGCTCAGCCAAAACTAACCCTCTAATCTTTATCACGTCTTCTTTTGATTTATTTAGGGTTTGAAGCTTCCACTCAGAATGATCTAGTGAATTAGGTATTGATGAAATAAAACTAAAACCACTTGGTGCCTCAACTTTAATGCTCAGATTTTCCAATGGATAATCTATATTCGAAAGATAATTAATAGTATAGGTAAATTCTTTTCCTTTTTGCGCCCTTGTGGGCAAATCAAAATTCAAATCAACTGGCACCGCATTTATTTTTGTGACAAACATAGACTCTAATTCATACCGAGCCGATAAATTTTCAGGGACATAAGAAAGCCACGCACGCGCTGTTTTTGTATCATCTAGCTTGCCCAAAAGACGTGTTTTAAATGTAACGGAATTATCTTGCCCCGGGCTAATATCTGCCAAAGATTGAGATAATCTCATTTTTCCATCTTCGGTTAAAGAATTGTCGGGAAGTTGAAAAACTATTTTTAAATCTTTTAAAACAAAGTTACTATTATTTTTATATTTTACCGTGTAAGTTATTTCTTCTCCAGCAACAGCAGAATCCTGACCAGTGACTTCTAGTTGTAAAAATTGTTTTGAAAAAATATTTTCTTCGTAATAAAAAAATATTCCAATAGCAATTACAACCAGTACGCAAAAGAAAATAAAAATAGTTTTTTTAGTCATGTATTTTAGAATAATTGCTTATTAAGTGACTGTTGTAATTATGAGAAACTTTTGCAAGCGACACCAAGCCGCTATTCTCAATTTTCAATTTTAACAAAATCCCCCAATCTTTTTTAAGAAACAGCCGTAAAATTTTAACATTATTTGATGTTATTGCGACACCATCCTTTTTAGTGGCATAACAATTAATGCAAATGATTCCCCCCTCTTTATAGGAAAAATATATACATTCTGGGTCTAGCTCGCTATCACAAGCAGAGCATTTTGAAAGTTCTGGGCCGTGCCCCAATAGAGAAACAAAATTCCAGAAGAAATATAAATAAATTAATTCGTGTTTTTCAAAATCGCTTAACTTACCAAAAACATCACCCAATAAATCAAAAATTGCTTCGTCTTTCTCTTGTCCCCGGATAAAATGCTCCACCACATCTGAAATTCTATAAGCAATCTCTAATTTTTCTGGAGAATTTTTTATATTACCAAATCCCTCAATTAAAACTGCGTCAATTAACGTTTTTTTATTTTTACCCTGAACAAATTCAATCTTTGATAAAGAAAAAATTTCGATATTGCCTCGCAGTTTTGAATTAATTTTTCTAATAGATTTTCCAACTACTTCTATTCTACCAAAATCTTTAGTAAAAACTGAAAAAACTCTGTCAGCTTCTAATCTATTTTCTTTTTTAAAAACAAAGCCCTCTGTTTTATATTCTTCAATCATTTCATTTAATCCTGTTTTGTAAAATGCTTTTGGGGTTATTTAATACCAAACTTCTTTTTTAAAAATCCGACTACTCCTCTATTTGTATCTATTTCTTTTTTTTCTTGTGGTGTTATTCCCCCCTTCATTTTTTCTGCAATATCACGCTTCTCATCCCAATATTCTTTATGACCTAATAATTTTTTAGCTCCAAGTTTAGTAATATAACTTCCGTAGTGTCCTGATAATTTCTCTTTTATATTATCTATCTGTTTATTTAAATCTTTTCCTTCCGATAATCTTAATTCTCGTCTTAAGGCACCTCTTAATTGACGGTCTTTTTCTAGTGATTTTTCAATTTCCCGCTTAGATACTCGAGGCCTATCCTTAAAAAAAGACTCGTCTTGAGATGGCATTTTGTGTACCAACTCCTGCTTAAAATTTGCAGGCTTTTGAGGCACTTCTGGCTTGCTTACAATTAATGGATTTTTTTCAATGAATGACATGTTCCTTATGCTTTTTTAATAATAATTTTATATATTGATTCACTGCTGCTTTCTAGCACCCCCACCGAAAGTTCTTTGGCTCTCGTTTCTTTTAATAAAAATTCTCTATTTTTTTCTATCATGGTTTTTTCTTTTTCATCTATTAAAATATCAACCAAAACCACATCTTCGGGTTTTAATCCCTGCTCTTTTCTTTCGCCTTGAATAGCTCGAACAATATCGCGCACCAAGCCCTCTTGCCTTAGTTCCTCGGTAATTTCCGTGTTAAGTTCCACCTCTTTTTCAATCTTATCATCAAACAAAATTTCTTTGGCATTAACTTCATCCTTGATTAGTTCTAAAAGCTCCACTTCATCTTTTATTTTAAGATTTTTATCTTTTATTTTAATCCAAGCAATGGGCTGACGAATTTTAATAGCTTTTTCAGATCTTTGCGCCAAAGCCAAAGTAACAACGGTTCTGGTCTCATCCATTTTTTGTTCAAGTTCCAAATCAGTTTGTGCCTTATCTCCTTTGGATGGCCAATCAAATAAATGAATCGATTCGGGCATATTTTCCATTTTTAAATCTTGATACATTCTTTCAGCAAAAAACGGTATAACTGGTGCAATCACTTTTAAAGTATTAAGTAAAACATAATACAAAGTTTCTATAGCCTCTTTTCTACCAACAAAATCCGCGTGAAATCTTTTTCGTGATCTACGTAAATACCAAAGTGACAAATCGTTAATGAAAAAATCTTCTATGGCGTTGGTAGCCTTGACCACATTGTATTTATTGAGCTCAAACTCAACAATTGAAATGATATGATCCATTTTTGAAATAATCCACTTATCTAAAATATTGGCGGAGCCGGGCGCAGTCTTGTCCTTGGCAGAGCCGGGCGCAGTCTTGTGCCCGGGAAAATCTTTCTTATCAACATACGTAGTAAAAAACGTATATACATTTTGCAAAACTAATAATTTTCTTTTCACTTCATCTACCCCCTTTTCAGAAAATAACAAATTTTCCGCCTGCACCACCGGCGATGAAAGCATATAAAGACGCATGGCATCAGCCCCATGTTTTTCCATAACATCCATTGGGTCAGGGTAATTTTTTAGCTTCTTTGACATTTTTTTCCCATCTTCGGCCAATACAATTCCGGTAACCATGCAATTTTTAAAAGCTTCTTCATCAAAAAGTGCCCCAATTAACACATGTTGATAATAAAACCACGCACGAGTTTGATCCTGTGCCTCACCAACAAAATCTGCCGGCAAACGCTTTAAAACTTCTTTTTTATTCTCCAAAGGAAAGCCCAGTGAAGCAAACGGCACCGACCCCGAATCAAACCAAGTATCCAGCACATCAGGAACGCGCTTTACTAATCCACCACAACTGCAAGCAAAAGTAACCGCATCCACCACATCTTTATGAAGATCAGAAACCAAAACTCCGCTAGCTTTTTTAAGCTCTACGGCCGAAGCAAATATATGTTCCTTATTACATTTTTCGCACCTCCACACCGGAATAGTATTAGCCCAAAAACGCTGGCGTGAAATAGACCAATCACGCGCGCCCGCAAGCCACTGACCAAATCTTCCTTCTTTTATATGCTCTGGTATCCAGTTAATTTTCTTAGAGGTTTTAAGTAATGTTGGTTTTATTTTTTCAACCGCTACAAACCAAGAACTAGTTGCGTAATTTATTAATGCCGTATCACAGCGCCAACAATGCGGGTATGAATGTTCATATTTTTCATGGTTAAACACCAAGCCCTTGGCTTCCAAAAATTTTACTACCGCCAAATCGGCTTCGCGAATTTCTTCTGGCTTATCTTTGGCTCGTGGTTTTAAATCTAAATTCGGAAAATCCAACACCTCTGGCTTGAAGGTGCCATCCATTTTTACATGCTGAACAAATGGTAAATTTTCTTTTTTAAGCAAACTCCAATCATCGGCGCCAAAGGTTGGTGCTTCGTGGGCAATTCCCGTTCCATCTTCATCGTTAACAAAATCGGCGCCATACACTTTCCAACCATTTTCACGGTTTTTTAAATCCTTATCGTTGGCATAATAATCAAACAAGGGCACATAAGAAATTCCAACCAATTCCGACCCTTTCTGAGTAGTAATTATTTTATAATCTTGCCCTTTAAAAATTCGCTCCAGCTGTTTTTTTGCTAAAATAAAACGTACCATATCTGAAACTCCATTATCTTTTTTTTCAATAGTGACGTATTCAATATCTGGGCCAACGGCCAGCGCCACGTTCCCTGGTAAGGTCCAAGGTGTTGTGGTCCAAGCTAAAAATGAGGTTTTGGGGTCAGAAGCCACCTTAAATTCAATCGTAACCGATAAATCCTTAATATTTTTATATCCATCAGCCACCTCCCCCTGACTTAAAGTCGTTTCACATCGTGGACAAATATGCATTGAGCGATAATCTTCATAAATCAGACCCTTTTTGTGTAATTCCTTAAATGCCCACCATTCAGATTGCATATATTCAAAATCCATAGTCCGATAGGGGTTTTTCATATCTGACCAGCGTCCAAAACGAGGAATAATTTGCTCCCATTCCTTTATAAAAGTAAAAACACGCTCCCGGCAAAGATCATTAAATTTTTTCACGCCCATGGCCACAATATCTTTCTTCGATTTGGTGCCAAGTTCTTTTTCTACAATATTTTCTATGGGAAGCCCATGACAATCCCAACCCCACTGACGCTTTACATAAAAACCCTGCATCGTTTTATAGCGTGGAATAACGTCTTTAATAGCACTTTGCAAAAGATGCCCATAGTGAGGAAGCCCCGTAGCAAACGGCGGACCATCGTAAAACACAAATGGCTTTTCGCCCTCAGTTTTTTCTAAAGTTTTTTCAAAAATTTGGTTTTCTTCCCAAAATTTTAGTATTTTATTTTCTTCTTCCGGAAAATTATAGGCCATGGCAATATTTAAACTTCGTTTAAAATTGAATTTTCAATTTCCAATTTTAAATTTTTAATAATTTGGAATTAATTTAATTCTTTTATTTGACCCTTACCAATTCCTTGATCCAAAAGATCCGTCTTCATATCTTCGCCCACAATAATATTATTGGCCCAGACTTCTAAAACCCAAAGCGTAAATTTGTGACTAACAATCAAAATATTTTTTCCCTGATACTGCGCATCAATATCTATTATAAAATCTTTCACCCTTGCTAATACTTCTTCATAAGATTCACGCCCATTAATATCATCGGCTTCTCTTTTGAACTTTATATCCAAATCTTTAATAGATGTTCCATTTTTAAATCCAAAATCAATCTCTCTCAATCTTGTATCAAATTTTACTTGAACATTCAACGCTTCGCCCATGATTTCGGCGGTTTGCTTGGTTCTTGATAAATCAGAAGCAAAAATCAAATCCAAGGTTCTTTTTTGATCCAGTAAAATATGTTTCAAAAAATCCGCAGATTCTTCTATCATTTTTACTCCAACTTCGGTTAAAGGGTTTTCAAAAGGCTCCGGCCACGAAGAAACAACTTGCCGGACATTACTAACAGCTTCGCCGTGACGCATTAAAAAATATCTGTTTTGTAATTTTATCATAATTTACATTTTATCTGGCGCCTCAATTCCCAAAAGCCAGAGCCCATTTTTCATAATTTGCGAGAATGCCTCAACAATCGCTACCTTATAAGGTGAAAATTCATCCGTTTTATCAACTATTTTATTTTGAGCATAAAAATGGTTAAATTCACGCGCTAATTCAGTTAAATAAATAGCAATGCCGTGTGGCTCCAATTCTTTACCAGCTTTTTCTACTATTTCTGAAAAATGATTCATCATTTTTTCAAGCTGACTAATATTTTCTGGCACTTTTTTAAAAGAGGCTTTTATCTTTTCCGTTTTTGCTTTTCGCAAAATAGATTGGGCTCGCGCATAAGCATATTGCAAATAAGGGCCAGAATCTCCCTCAAAAGAAACAGACTTTTCAAAATCATAAATAATATCACTTCCCGTAGACTGTTTTAAAATAGAATATTTCAGCGCACCAATCGCCACCTTTTCAATAATTTCTTTTTTTTCTGCTTCCGACAAATCACGCTCGGCAATTTTTTTGGCAACCAATTTTTCCACTTCAGAAAGCAAAAATTCAAAAGTAATCACTTTTCCCGTTCGCGAAGACATTTTTCCTTCGGGCAGACGCATCATGCCGTGGCCAATGTGTTTGGTTTTTTCAAAAAGCGCAGGGTTAATTTGCCCCAAAGCACACAACATTACTTTAAAATAATCGGTTTGCTCATTTGCAGTGATAATAATTGAACTATCGTAGGGATATTTTTTATACTTTACTATCGGCAGTGCTAAATCTTTGGCCTCATAAGTTGGCAAACCTTCGGAATTAATAAAAACCCGGGTATGTAATCCAAACTTTTCACCTTTAAAAATAATGGCGCCCTTTTCTCCCTTTTCAAAAACCTTACCCACATTTTCCAAAACAATTTTTTTACCAATATCAGCCACTTGGCTTTCCATAAAATAATCATCAAAATCACTACCCAATTTTTTATAAATGGCTTCAAAATATGCTAGAGACCATTTTTTCCCTTCGTCATAAATGCTGTTTACCGTCCTATCACTTCTTTCAAAAATCTTTTTATTTAAGGCCGTAATTTCTGCTTTATCATTTTCACTTTCATTGTAAGCATTTACACCAAAAACATAAGATTCCTGCCACGATAAATCTGAATTTTTCATTTTTCCAAAAACTGCTTTGGCGATGCCTAAACTAACATCGCTTTGGTAAGTAACTCGTTTTATTTTAGCTCCCGAAAACTCAATAATCCTGGAAATAGATTCTCCAATGGAATTACTCATTAAGTGTCCGATATGAAAATCTTTTAAAATATTCGGGTCGGTAAATTCAACAATAATTTTTTTATTTTTAAAAGCACTATTCTTACCAACATTTTTTTCAATGCTTTTTAATTGGCCAACAAAATATTCTTTGGATAAATAAAAATTAATAAATCCGGCGCCAGCTACTTCAACTTTTTCTATGCTCACATTCTCGAGAATGTGAGCATGATTTATTTTCACCACAATTTCATTGGCAATTTCTCGGGGGTTTTTTCCTAACTTTTTAGATAATACTAGGGCAATATTAGTAGAATAGTCTCCATGCGTAGCCTCAGCCGGAACCTCAACCAAAAAACTTGGCGCCTCCACACCAACAGCTTTTTGAATTAATTTTTCGATTTCCTTTTTCATTATCTTAATTATCTTCCTTTTACTATTCTATTATTCGTACGAATGATAGAACAGTTTAACTTATAGTTGTTCCGATAAATTCTTTATTTTGTAAAAAGTTTTCTAAACTTGGTAAATTTTTTCCATTAATGACCGCCACTTTAATTTTTAAAATTTCTGCCTCTTTGGATGCGCGCGGGTCAAAGGGCATAGAAAGCCCCGGCGTCCATTTGTTGCCCACCAATTTTCTAAATTCTTTCCAATGTATTTCTTTTAGGGCTTTCGCACTAGGGAATTTACGAGGATCTTTGTCATACACATAATCAATATTGGTTACATTGATAATCGTTTTAATTCCCATATTTTTTGCCAAAGTCACCGCACAATAATCGGTGGACCATCCGGGCTTCCAGCCACCGGCCACCACAATATCTTTTCTGGTAGTTATTTTTTTGGTTGGATTAGTAATAATTTCTGGGTAAGCAATACTACTAAAAACTTGCCTGACTATCTTGGCATTTAATCGCGAAACATCAATACCGATTAAATCGCGGTCTTTTGTATCCGCGCCAAACTCCAATAAAGCGTTTTGATAATTTCGGCAAATTTTTCCGCCACCGACAAAAATAAAAAAGCGATATTTATCTAAATATTTTACCAAGGTCTTTTTAAAAACCTTCAAAAACACCGTATCAATTTCACCTGGAGCTACAATAGACCCACCCAAAGAAATAATTATATTTTGCTTGCCCGCCGACTTGTCCGCCAAAGATTTATCGACGGCGGAAGCCTTGGCGAAGGAGGGTTTTTCATTATTCATATTTAAAATTCTATCACAAAATCACCTAAAAATGAAGTTTTTTCTACAAAAAAAAGCCCGCAACACGTGTCGCGGGACCTTGAGCAAAATACTTTGGCGAAAATTTAATCGCCCTCCATGGTGCGGATATTGTTTTCCTGCCATGGGCTAATGTCGTTTAAAGTGACGCGCTTTGGGATCAGGGGCTTACCTATCTCGGTTTTGGGGCAATCCTCACAATAAGGCCGACCCCGAATTCTACGTCTCACCTGATTAATATTCAGCAACTTCACGACAAACAACTCTTTTCCACAATCCCCACAATTACAAGCCTTAACATTCTCCTTTTTACAGGCATCGCATATCCTGTATTCAATTCCAAACCCCATTGGGATGTGGTGACTTTTGCACACTATACACTTGAACACACTTGCAAACATCGGCCCACCTCCTCAATAAATAGTGCGAAAACTAGTGAACGATAATCCTATGGTAATATATTTATATAATTTTGTCAATGGTTTCAGGAAGCAAAATAAATGATAGACTAAATTTATGGAAATTTACGCCGAAAATAAAAAAGCCCACTTTGATTATGAACCACTCGAAAAATATGAGGCGGGCTTGGTTTTGCTGGGCCACGAGGTAAAATCCATCAAAGCTGGGCATATTAGCTTAAGTGGGTCTTATGTGGTTTTTTACGCCGGCGCCCGCGGCGCCGGCGCTGAACCTTTTTTAATCGGCACCAAAGTGCCGGCTTACCAACCAAAAAATACACCAAAAGATTATAATCCTGAAAGACAACGCAAACTTTTACTTAACAAAAAAGAGATAGATTATCTAGCCGGAAAGGTAAAAGAGCGTGGATTTTCCCTTGTGCCCTTGAAAGTTTACGAGCAAAATGGTAGGATAAAGCTCGAATTCGCTTTAGCGAAGGGTAAGAAAAAATTTGATAAAAAAGAGAAGATAAAGAAACGAGATACCCAGCGCGATATACAAAGAGAGTTCAAATAGTAAGAGCAACACGGGGATGAAAGTTTCGATGATTAGTTCTTTAAAAACAAGGCAAGCTGAGTATTCTCAAATCTCATAAAACTTTGAGAAAAAACATAATTGCTACAAACCTATTCGGTTTCAACCGGCAACCAGCTCTCGCTTTAGCGTAAGCTGCATCATTACTATCAACTCCTGATAGGTAGATAATGGTGTTATAAATTCAGGATAGGTAGCGATTTTTCTCGCATCACTACCGAAACTAAGAGAATAGGGCATTAAAATTTCTTTTATCTTTTACTTAATGCTCAAAAACAAAGATAAAATAAGCTTGTAGAATTGTTTTTAATAACTTTTCACACGAGGATTCAACTCCTCCATCTCCACTAATCTAGGGCACCAACTTATTTAAGATAACTTTAAAATTTGGAAAAAATACTAATCAACAATTTCATACGGGCAAAAGAGGTAAGAGTTATTGACGAAACCGGCGAACAGCTTGGCATTAAAAATATTTTTGAAGCCATTGAAATGGCCAAAGCGCGCGGGCTAGATTTAATTCAAGTTACTGAAAAGGTAGAACCACCGATTTGTAAAATTGCTAATTACGGAAAATACCTTTATTCCCTTCAAAAGAAAGAAAAAAAGATAAGTTTGAAAAACCGAGGCGGAGAATTAAAAGAAGTGCGCATTGGATTTAATATTTCTCCCCACGATATTGAAGTCAAAGCTAAACAAGCAGAAAAGTTTTTAAAAGGTGGCGATAAAGTAAAAGTAGGAATGATTTTACGGGGAAGAGAAAAAGCGATGGGAGAATTTGCTAAAAAGAAAATCGAATTCTTTTTTACAACGCTTAACGCAATCCTTCCTATTAAAATAGACCGCGAATTAAAACGCGAATTAAAAGGGTTTACGATGATAATTTCTAAACTATAATTCACAAAATGCACCCTTAAAATTCTTCGCATCTTTTTTTCAAATTTTGGCCATAAATTCACAATAATTTTTAGACGGACCTTTGGTAAGTCTAAAAATTCTATCGAATTTCTGACCTAAAATTTGGAAAAAATCTCGCGAAGGCATTTTGTGAATCATAGTTTCAAAACAATAAAAACATGAATAAGACAAAAAAAGCATTAACTAAACGATTTAAAATTACCGGAACTGGAAAAATTTTACGAAGACTTACCGGTCAAAACCACTACCGATCTAAAAAAACGGGTGAAATGAGACGAAAAGGACGAAAATGGGTTGCGCTCTCTAAGTCTGAAACAAAGAGAGTTAAAAGATTCCTAAATATTTAATATAAGCAGACAACCAAGCACTCAATGTGTTGAGTACTCGGTGTCAATTTAAATAAATTTAAATTGCCATGACAAGAGTAAAAAAAGGAGCCGCGGCGCATAAACACAGAAAGCATTTATTAAAACATGCTAAAGGTTTTAAATATGGCCGAAAATCAAAATATAAGTTAGCAAAAGATGCTTTGCGTCATGCTTGGACTTATTCTTACCGAGACAGAAAAGTAAAAAAGAGAGATTTCCGACAACTCTGGCAATTACAAATCAATGCAGCTTGCCGAGAATTGGGCCTTAGTTACAGTAAATTTATTGGTGGACTAAAAAAGAAAAATATTGAAGTAGATAGGAAGATATTATCTCAACTGGTAGCAAAATACCCTGCTATTTTCGAAAGAATAGTAGAAGAAGTAAAAGAAATAACCGAAGCAAAAAAAGTAAAGTCAGAAAAATAAAATAAAAAATCCCGCACTCGCGGGATTTTTTATTTCTCTCATTGCTCATTCTCTATTCTCAATAGTTCTTCTTTATTTTTAGCACCTCGATTATAGCCCCCAAGCTCGCCATTACTTTTAACAACCCTGTGACAGGGAATATTGATATCGTAATTTTTATTTAATGCGTTTCCCACGGCGCGATAAGATTTTGGACTACCAATTTTTTCTGCAACCTGCTTATAGGTTAACACTTTCCCTAGCGGAATTTTTAAAACCGTGAATTGCAAAATGGATTCTTAGGATTCCCTTCAATTTTTGAGATAGAAATTTGATAGAATTTTTAGGCTTACGCAAAGCGTCCGCCTAAAAATTATTGCGAATTTATAGCCAAAAATTGAAGGGAAGACAAGAAAATTCTTTTATATTTCCATTTTCAATTCACGGTTTACAACCACCTCATACACCTTTTTTTGAAATAACGTAGTCATTGGCTTGCCCCAACACCTTCTTGCGAAGCAAGCAGGTGGTTATGGGCTTTTTTGAGCAATGCTTTAGCATTTTTAAAAGTTAGTTTTTTTACGGCCTCTTCATAGGGCGCCCATAAAAATCCTTGGTGCTCTGCTGAAATTTTTATATTTTCGGTTTTAGTCTGGGCCAAATAAAACGTCACCAGTTTAAAAACCCACGGCGCTTTCTTTTTGGCTTCACCCACTAAATCATAACTTTTCTTAAAAAAATACTTAGCATATTCCTTAAAGCCAGGAATTAATCTAATATCCGAAATTCCCGTCTCTTCGGTTATTTCTCGCAATGCCGCCTGTTCTGGTTTTTCTCCCTCTTCAATGTGGCCCTTGGCAAACTCCCAATGCCCCGAAGGATAATGCAAAAGCAAGTAGTGAGGCACACCATTTTTCATTAAATAAATAATCGCTCCCGCTGATTTTTCCTTCGTATTGTTTCTCAAAGTTTAAAACTTTTTAATAATTCTTCAACTGACCCAGTATTTATAATATCACCGCACTCGCACCAACCTCTCCGTGCTTGCAAAACTCCGTATTCCATTAAATTCATATGCTGTTTTTCGTGCGTGTCGGTATTGATAATCATTTTCACGCCTTCGTTTTTGGCTCGCCGAATATACAAATCCCGTAAATCCAATCTAGACGACGAATTAATTTCCAAAATAGTACCGGTTTCTTTGGCAACTTTTAAAATCCTATCAAAATCAATTTGGTATTCGTCGCGCGCACCTACAATTCTGCCGGTTGGGTGCGCCAAAATATCTACATTTTTATTCCGCATTGCTTTTTCAACACGCGTCGTCATTTCTTTTTTATCCATTTTTAATAAAGAATGCACGCCAGCAATCACATAATCTAATTTTTCCAGTACTTCGTCTTTTACATCAATGGTGCCGTCTTTTCTAATATTGGCTTCGCAACCGTGCAACACGCGGAATTTTAAATTTTGAATTTTGAATTTTGAATTAAGGTTTTCTATATATTTATTTTGCTCTAAAAGTTCTTTTTCGTTTAAACTTTTTTCAATATTTAAGTCGTTGGTGTGGTCTGAAATTCCCAAATATTCATAACCCAAACTCATCGCCTTTTTTGCCAACACCTCGATAGAATCTTTCTTGCCGCCTGATTCACCAAAATTAGAATGCACATGTAAATCTCCCTTAATATCTTTCAGCTCAACTAATTTAGGCAATTTGCCCTGCAAGCCTGCGTCAATTTCACCTTGGTCTTCTCTTAATTCCGGCGCAACATAGGGCAAACCTAACACCTTATAAACTTCTTCTTCGGTTTTGCCAGCAATATTTTTTCCACCTTTAAATATTCCATATTCACTTAATTTTAAACCTTTATCAATAGCCATACGGCGCGTGGCAATATTATGTGTCTGCGAACCCGTAAAATATTGAAGTGCCGAGCCATAACTTTTTTCTGGCACCACTCGCAGGTCCATATCATATCCACCCACCATATGCACCGATGCTTTAGTCCCGCCCTTACCCCAAACCTTTTTTACCCCAGGCAAAGCCACAAAATAATCCATCGTCTTTTTAGGGTTGCGCGAAACTACTAAAAAATCTACATCGCCAATCGTTTCCTTTCCGCGCCTCAGCGATCCCGCCAAACTTATTTTTTTAACTTCGGGTAATTTTTTTAATTTTTCAAAAACCTGCATCGCCACTGGTTTTATTTCTGAAATCAAAACGCGCCCACGACTGGTTTTTAAAAATTCTATTCCCTGCAAAATGTTTTTTTCGGTCGTTTCACCAAATCCAAAAAGTGGCGCAATTTGGTGTTTTTTAGCCACGCGCTCCAAATCTTTTAAATTCCTCACCCCCAATTGTTCATATAAAACCTTCACTTTTTTAGCCCCAAGCCCTTCCACAGCAACCAGTTCATCCATTTTTACCGGCAAAGCTTTTTTAAAATCTTCGTAGAATTTTATTTTTCCCGTTTTCAAATATTCTTCAATGTGATCCGACATTGCCTTTCCAATTCCCGTAATTTCTTCCAGTGCCTTTCGCCCGCCCGCCAAATATATTTGTCTAACATCATCTTTTAAATCACTTAAAGAAATCGCAGCTTTTTCATAAGCATAAGGCTTAAAAGCCACGCCATCAATGCGCAAAAACATGGCAATATCATTAAAAATTTTCGCAATTTCGTGATTAATCATTTGATATATTATCCTTACCTACGGGAAATTGATGAACTCCCTGGGGCCGTGAATTGTGAAGCCCCCGATCAAAAAACTCTTCGTATCTTTTTCTAAAATTTTGGCTATAAATTTACAATAATTTTTAGACGGAGCCCTTGGCTAAGTCTAAAAATTCTATCAAATTTCTATCACAAAATTTTAGAAAAATCTTGCGAAGGGGCTTCACGATTCACGGCCTTAGGCATTTTGGGTAACATGTCTTTGCGCACAGAAAAAAGAAACAAAATAGAGATAAAAGTTAAAACACTAGTTAAAACAAAAATTAACTGAAAACCAATATATCCTGCCAAAATTCCACCAATAGCGCCCGTTATTCCAGCTCCTACGCCCAATAAAGTGCTATCCAGTCCACTTTCATAGGCCTCCTTACCTTTATCAACATGCCGAATAAATATGGCATACGAAGAAGGAATAACCATCGACATACCAATGGCGTGAAAAATTTGAAGACCATAAATATGCCAAGGCAAATAAGCGAATAAAAAACCAAGGGGCACAAGTCCCGTCATGGCACTCCCAATAACATAAAACCAAAAATCATCTATTTCGCCATGATTTTTATCTAAATAAGTGCTAATTGGCATTTGAATAATAGCTTTGGTCATCCAATAGAAAAGTGTAGCAAATCCAGCTATTTTTGCCCCTTCGGCGACATTTCCAACCGCAATTTTTTCCAATAAAAATATAGCGAACACTGGCCCCAAAAGTCCCCACCCTGCATTTATCACAAAATCCCAATAAATATACGCCCGCATTACTTTATTTACTCCTCGGAACATATGTCTTAAATTTTAATAGTATTAGGCCATTATAACCAAAAAGCAACCAAACAAAAAGCACCCCATAAATGGGATGCTCAATTTATTTAAAATACTAACTAATTTCGTATTTAATATCTTTTATTTTATACTTTTTATCAATCGGTGAAGGGACCACCACTTCATCTCCAACTTTATGCCCCAAAAGAGCCATTCCAACTGGAGATTCATTGCTAATTTTACTCGCATCGGGATTTGCTTCTAAAGTTCCAACAATCGTAAATTCATCTTTTTTTCCATTAACATCAATTAAAACCGTCGCCCCCACATTTACCGCCCCCCGATGCTCTTTTGCAGGATTTTTAATTAATTCGTGTTTTTCAATAATCGTATTTAGTTCATCAATTCTTAACCTAAGCGCATCCATATCTTCTTGGTAGCTTACAAATTCTGGATTAATATCTTCAGACTCGAAAACTTTCGGAGCTTCTTGCCCCACCGTTTTGTTTCTTTCCAAAATCAAAAGCTCATCGTATTCTTTTTTCAATTCCTGTAATTTTTCCTTTGTTACATAAAAAACTTTTGTGTTCATAATGTTAACAATGTTAAATTAAATTTAGTTCATTTTATTTTTAAATCGCAAAAATGTCAATTAGGGATAACTTTTTAAAACCAAAACCCCCCGTTCGCGGGGGGTTTTGGTTTTATATAATATTTTTATACTTTATACACTTTATACCCATCTCTCACTTTTTCTGAAACTTTCAGCCCAACCTCTTTTCCTTTTTTCACAACTTTTAATTCTTTGTGATCAAACTGCATCGACTTAATTTTTTGATTAAAATCAGTATTTTCTCCACCTACAATTCTAATCTCATCGCCTATTTTTACCGGAGCAGAAAATTTAATAACCGCCACATCAATATTAGAAAAAAAGTGCTTTACTTTGCCAACTAATTTTCCTTCACTAGATTTTTTAGAGCGCACCACTTTTTTAATCAGCTTTTTAACAACTTTTTTCTTTGCTACTTTTTTTATTTTCTTTTTTATTATTTTTTTTGCCATATTCTTTTAATTCCCGAATCCCAATTTCCAATTCCCAATGAAAATCCTAATTCTAAATTTCTAAAACGTTTTTAGTTATTTAGGTTTTTAGGCATTTCATTGGTCATTGGGGTTTGGTCATTGGGGTTTAATTTTTCTATTATATCAAATCAACCAAAAACCGCCAACGGCGGTTTCTAAAAAATAATATTACACTCGCGAAACCCTCGTAAACCCCGAGCAAGCCACAATTTCCACCCCCTGTTTTTGAAGCTCATCCATTAATAAATTCATTCCCAATGAATCCGATGCCATATGACTCATTAAAATCACATTCACATTGGCCATTTCGGCTTCTTTTTTATGCTCACCAGAAACGTGCATCACAATAGAAGTCCCAATGCCCGCGTGCGCCATTTTCTCATATATTTTTGCAGAACCTTCAGTTCCGCCCGTCATTTCAATAGCAATTTTCCCGCAGCGATTTTCTGGCGAGCCGACCAGTACACAAGGACCGGCGCCAATTTTTATAGATTCTTTATATTCGGGAATTTCTTTTAGCGCCGTAAGTACTTCACCCACACGCGTAAATTTTCTCATTTCCAAAAAATTTGTTAAAAATCGTGATGCCATATTATCAGCAGAAGTATGTGAAGCCATAACGTTTACACTTAATAATTTGGCAGTATCTACGGTTCTTTGATGGTTTATGGCGTGAACACTTCGGGCAACATCAGAAATCTTTTCACGCATCAAACCTTCCACAATATTAATTGGCACACCATAAGAATTATACATATCGGCCTGTAAATCCATCACATCGGCCAGTTGCGCCAATCCCTTTCCGATTGGATGATGAGCAATTACTAAATCAATATTACCAAGCGCCCGCGCCAGTAAAATTTCTTCCGGGCCGATATCAATTCCCACTAAAACTCTTTTAATATCCTTATCTTCGGCAATATTATAAACACCAGAATCTAAGTAGGGATTTTCTAAAGACTCTTTATCAAATTCATCCTGATCTTTTAGGGATAAACTTTGAAATTTAGCCTTTTTATAATCCAAAACTTTCTGCACCCCATCAGTGCCACGAAAATCATTCGCCATTCCCATTTTAGTAAATAAGCTGTGTATTTCTTGTATTTTCATTTCCAAAAAAGCGACACCAATTACTAATCGCACTCGAATTTACAAATTCGTAAATTCGAGTGTCATTCGTAAATTAGAGTCGCTAATTAAGCCTTTCCTGCGATTTCCTTTAATTTCTTACCACGGCTTTTTCGCCATCTTTTATTAATCCTTCCGTTGTGTCGTGTTGTATTTCTTTTCATCGCTTCGCGGTCTCGATGCTAATATACTAATGAATACTAATTATACTAATTTTCGTTATTGGTATTATTAGTAAATTCGTATATTGGTATCGATACTTATTTTATTTTTTAGTAACTTTTTTAACTTTTGCTTTTGAATCCGCTTTTTTAACGGTTGCCTTTTTTGGTGCCTCCTTTTTAATTTCTCCCACAACTTCCTTTTTTATAAATCTAGCATAAAGCTCGTTAATCATTTCTGTTTGCTTTTTAGCATCAGAAAACTGAGCTCGAATCTTAGCTTTTTGAGTTCTAATATATTTTTTATCTGATTTTTTGATAGTATTATTTTTTGACATGAAAATTTATGAAATTAATTTTCACCGAGT
>CAYHFP010000006.1:0-18355 GCA_964355995.1 uncultured Candidatus Saccharibacteria bacterium
TTGCTTCGGGTGGAACTTTTTCAAAATACTCTGATGAATTTCAAACTCAAACAGAAGCGGGAGAGGATATTATTTATGTTTGCAAAAAATGCCAAACAGCGATTAATAAAGAAATAAAAGTTGAAACGCCAAATTGTCCAAAATGTCAGGGAGTAGATTTTGAAGAAAAAAAATCTGTAGAAGTTGGGAATATTTTCAAGATGGGAACAAAATATTCCTTGCCTTTTGATTTAAAATTTACCGATCGCGATGGTCACGACAAGCCCGTCTTAATGGGATGCTATGGAATCGGCTTGGGCAGACTTTTGGGCGCGATTGTGGAAGCCAGTCACGATGATAAAGGAATTATTTGGCCAAAAAGTGTGGCGCCATTTTTGGTTCACCTAATATCTTTGGGAAATGATAAAAAAACTAAAACATCAGCTCAAAAAATTTACAAGAGTTTACAAGAAGAAGGCATTGAAGTATTATGGGACGATAGGGAAAATAAAACCGCTGGCGAAAAATTCGGAGATTCTGATTTGTTGGGAATTCCTTATCGGGTTATTATCTCTGAAAAAACGTTGGCTACTGGTTGTGTGGAAGTAAGAGAGCGCGGAAAGGAAAAAGCAAAATTAATTAAGATTAAAGATTTAATAAAATCATTTTAGTTTCGTCATTGCGAGGCGCCCGCAGGCGACGTGGCAATCTAGATTGCTTCGCTTCGCTCGCAATGACGTGTGCAAAATAAGCCAATGTTAAATAAAATAAAAAAATGGTTTGCGTTTTTATCAATGGATATGGCCATCGATTTGGGAACGGCTAATTCTTTGGTGTATGTCAAAGACCGTGGAATTATTATTAACGAACCATCGGTGGTGGCCATTAATAATAAAACTGGGCAGATTTTGGCTATCGGTGAAGAGGCGCGCAAAATGGTGGGCAGAACTCCTTCTTATATAACTGCCACGCGTCCTTTAGTTAACGGAGTTATTTCAGATTTTGAAGTGACTGAGCAAATGCTGAAATATTTTATTGAAAAAGCGGTGCAAGGTTCTAAAAAGTGGTTTGGGTTTGGCTATACGCCCCGTGTTATTATTGGAATTCCTTGTGGAGTTACTGAAGTAGAAAGAAAAGCTGTCAGAGACGCCGCTAAAAATGCCGGCGCCCGCACCGTATTTTTAATTGAAGAACCTTTGGCTTCTGCTATTGGTGCTAAACTTCCTATTCAAGAAGCGGGCGGAAATTTTATGGTTGATATCGGCGGAGGCACCACGGAAGTGGCCGTGATTTCTTTGGGAGGAATTGTAGTTTTTAAAAGTTTACGCGTAGCTGGAGATAAATTAAATGATGATATTATTCAGTTTGCCCAAAAAGAATTTAAACTTTTAATTGGAGAAAGAACCGCCGAATTTATTAAAATAAATATTGGCTCAGCGATGCCGATGAAAGAAAAAAAGGAAATGCCGATGCGTGGGCGAAATTTGGTAACGGGCTTGCCAGAAGAAGTGGTGGTATTTAATGATGATATTCAGCGCGCGCTGGATAAATCAGTAAAGCAAATTGTGGCGGCGATTAAAACTACGATTGAAGAAACTCCACCAGAACTTTTGGCAGACGTGATGACCAATGGAATTTATTTGGCGGGTGGAGGGTCACTTTTAAAGGGACTTGATGTGTTAATTTCTCGCGAAACAAAAATGCCTTGTAGAATTATTGATGATCCGTTAACTTCCGTGGTTCGCGGATGTGGGAGTGCTTTAGAAAATATTGATACTTTGCAAAATTTGATGGCTAAGGATGAGGAATGGGGAGCGCCAATTTAGGGGGCGCTTCTTGTATTTATTAGTGTAAAAGACATCGGGGTTTGCTAGGCGAATGTCTTTTACACTAATAAATACTTTCGCTTTTGGCGAGATAAAACCAGTTGCAGAATTTTATTGCGATAAAATTAGCCTGCGGGCTCTGCAACTGGAAAGGATTGCGTATTTATGAAAAAATCGGCTGATGCCGATTTTTTTTGAGATTTTTTGTAAAAAAAGAGTCCCGGGCACGTTGGTGCAAGCGGGACTTTTCGTTGGCTGTCACTAGTTATTTTTCGACAAACAGGAAGTGGACATCGATTCCAGCGTTATTCATAATAAAAGGGCAGATGACTTGCCCTCGATGTCCAGTTACTCCCTGATGTATCACATGGACGACATCACCACTATCCAGAGAGATCTCGACAATCTGCCAGCCTAGGCCCTCAGCGTCTTTCCCGGGGAGTGGGTTAGAACAGATAGTCCCGAAATATTTTTCCTCTCCTTCGGCATCTTCCTCGATGCTCATCATGAATCCCAAATCACCACTACCTCGTGTTAAGGAGTCTCCATAACGGAAAGGATCTTTCAAAATTGCATTCAGTCTCTGAATTAAAGCGCTCATGTTTCCCTCATGTTTCCCTTGATTTTAAAGGTGCAAACGATGTGTTTGTCCTATTATTTAATTATACACCCATATAAAGTTCTTGTCAAGTCTTTTATTGCCCTATAAATTCTGTTAAAATTGAGGCATGATTTCAAAAGATGAGGTTTTAAAAATTGCTAAGCTAGCGCGATTGGAATTAACGGAAACCGAAATTACAAAAATGCAAAAAGATTTGTCATCAATCTTGGATTATTTTGATGTGCTCAAAAAAGCGCCAAAAATTAAGGCAAAATCCTTCGTCGCTAAAGCTATGAAGGACACAACAAGAAAAGATCTTGTTGTGGAGAGGCCAGCCAGTTTGGCGAATAATTTGGTGCAAGCTGCCCCGGATAAAAAGGATGGATACATCAAAGTTAAAAGTATCCTTTAACTTTGAATTATTCTAATTATACTAATTGCTCTAATTATTCTAAAACGTTTTAGAAATTAGGCATTAGGATTTGATTAGGTCAATTAGTATAATTAGGTTAATTAGAATAATTTATGGAAGATTTATTGAATCTGACAATCGTTCAACTTCACGAAGGCTTTCAAAAAAAGCAGTTTACTTCAGTTGAAGTGACCAAGGCTTATTTAGAACAAATTAAAAAAGTTGATGGAAAAATTGACGCTTATTTGTTGGTCACCGAAAAACTAGCTTTGGAAATGGCAGAAAAAGCGGACAAGATAATCGCCAAGGGTGGGGATTTCCCTATGCTGTGCGGAGTGCCGTTTTCAGTGAAAGATAATATTTTAGTGGAGGGAGAAAAGGCAACCGGCGCCTCAACATTTTTGGAGAATTATATTGCGCCTTATGATGCGACGGTTATTACAAAATTAAGAAAGCAGGGCGCGGTTATTTTGGGAAAGGTGAATATGGATGATACAGCGATGGGAGTTTCCACCGAAAATTCGGCTTTTAAAACTACCAAAAATCCGCACGATTTAACCAGGGTTCCTGGGGGAAGTTCAGGAGGTTCTACGGCATCAATTGCGGCTCAGGAAGCCTGTTTTTCTCTAGGCTCTGATACGGGGGGGTCTATTCGCTTGCCCTCCTCTTTTTGTGGTGTTGTAGGGCTGAATCCGACGTATGGAGCGGTTTCACGGCATGGGTTGATTGCTATGGCTTCTTCGCTTGATCAGATTGGCCCGATGGCAAAAACCGTTGAAGATGCCAGAATTATTTTTGAAGCGATCTCTGGTAAAGATTCTATGGATGCCACCAGTGCGGATTTCAAATTTCAAATTTTAAATTTCAAATTGCGCGGAGCGAGAATTGGTGTTCCAAAGGAATATTTTGCAGAAGGCATTGACTCAGAAGTAGAAAAAATAATTCGTGGGGCGATTAAAACTGCCGAAGATGCCGGCGCTAAAATTGTGCCGATAAGTTTGCCGATGACCAAATATGCCATTGCTTGTTATTATATTATTGTGCCCTCGGAAGTTTCGGCTAATTTATCACGACTGGATGGAATTAAATATGGATACTCCGAAACTCGAAATCAAAAATCCGAAATCCGAAATTTATTGGATGTATATTTAAAAAGTAGGGGAGCTGGTTTTGGTCCAGAACCAAAACGCCGAATTTTAATTGGAACGTACGCACTTTCTAGCGGATATTACGATGCCTATTATAAAAAAGCCCAAGAGGTGCGTCAATTAATTCGGCAAGATTTTGCGCAGGCCTTTGAAAAGGTGGATGTAATTTTTAGTCCGGTTTCGCCAACTCCAGCTTATAAGATTGGAGAGAAAAAAGATGATCCACTGGCAGAATATTTAATGGATGTTTACACCTGCCCCTTAAAATTGGCGGGATTGCCAGCACTTTCTTTGCCAGCAGGCAAGATAGGGGCGCTGCCAGTTGGCCTGCAAATTATTGGAAACTATTTTGAGGAGGGGAAGATTTTATCTATTGCGGAGGCTATGGAAAAGTTAGTATAATAATACTAAGTTTAAAGTTTTAAAGTTGAAAGTTGCAAAGTCGTTGAACTTGATAAACTTTATAACTTGATAACTTTATAACTCCGTTTATGAAGGTCTTCATTTTTGGGCAAAATTACGATGTAAATTTAAGCACCATTTCTTGGGACGCTCTTTATGATGTTTTTAGAATAAAAGAATTTATTTATTTTATTTCCAACCCCGCTATTCAAGATGCGCTATTGCCAGCAAAAGTAGTTTTTATTTTTTTCACGATATTTTTCTTTTGCGCCTTAATGTATTTTTATACAAAAAGTAGTTATATCCATTACCATTTTTTTCAGGGCTTTGGTGATGCTATGCCAATACAATCTTCAAGTGTTATGGCAACGGGAAGTCGCTGGAAAAAAATTGTGAAAAAAACAAGTTCCGGACAAGAAGCCGATTACAAACTTGCCATTGTGGAAGCCGATGATTTCTTTAACCAAGTATTATTGGAAAAAGGATTTAAGGGAGAAAGTTTTGAAGAATTAATTCAGGCAGCCAGAAAAGTAATTCTTAACACTGAAGATATTACAGCTGCACACAATCTGAGAAATTCTGTTGTTTACGACCCTGATTATAAATTAGATTCAGAAGATGCCAAAAAAGTGTTACTAGATTATGAAGATGCTATTAAAACAATTTCGGCTAACTAAAAAATCCTCCGACTGATAGCTTTTATGCGCAAGGAGGATTTTTTGTTAATATTATAGCTCTGAATTACAAAACTCCCGTTTAAAACTACTTTTCGCGTCTTTTTTCCAAATTTGGGCTATAAATTCGCTATAATTTTAATCCGTAGCCTTTGGTTACGGCTAAAAATTCTATCAAATTTCTATTCCCAAATTTGAAAAAAAATACTGCGAAAGACTTTCGTAATTCAGAGCTATTAGAGAAATATAGCTCCACCCGAAAACATAAGCATGCTTAAGGCTACCAGGCTTATGAGTATTACCCAAATAATTCTAAATATTTTTTTAGATTTCATATAACCATGATAGCAGATTTAAAAAATAAGAGAAAGTATAATCCTTGGAAGGGGCTTTTTATTATTGCGGGAGGAATTATTATTTTTATTATTTTATGTTTGCTGGTATTGGATAGCGTGAAAATTTATAAAAAAAGAAGGGAGCTTTCTTCACAAATTCAAAGTTTGGAAAACAAAATGCAAGATATTAAAAATAAAAATGAGGAATTAAAGCAAGGCGCTTTGCAAGTAAATGATAATCAATATATAGAAAAAGTTGCGCGCGAAGAATTGGATTTGCAAAAGCCGGGCGAAAAAGTATTTTCGTTTATTATGCCCCAAACAGAAAACCAGATGGGGGATGGCTCAAAAAATATTTTACAAAATTGGTTTAATGCTATTTGGAATCGAATAAAATTCCGTTGATTTGAGGTTTGACAAAGCTGGCGCGTTGATTTAACCTTTTTATAGAGGATTGTGTTTTTTCTGGCGGTCACTAAAAAGGAGAAATGGCAATGCTTTCAGCTCTTTCGTTTGAAATCTGCAATAATAATGGAGTTGTGGTTGGGGCCTACCTTAAGGTGCCGAAATTAGAAGAACCAGAAATTTTGCGTGGAATCAAATCTGCAATTAAACGCGGCCCAGCTGTGGTTGGGGATCTTGCTCAAAAATTCCCCGATGATTCTTTTATGATTGATTTTCTTGCACATGTAATTAGTTCAAAAACTGTGTTTGAAATCAGCAACGATATTGGATGGGACGAGATTCTGGGCCATTCCTTTTCTTTTAGGATAAAGTAACTGATTCCCTCGATGCAACAGTGTTGCAAAGAGGGTTTTTTATTTGATTTCTGGTTTTCGCGATGATAAAATTCGCTAAACGCCGTTTTAGTTAAGCTTGCCCCCACACCAATGCCACTTTAGCTCAGTTGGTAGAGCAACTCATTCGTAATGAGTAGGTCCGCAGTTCGAATCTGCGAAGTGGCTCCATTGGTGTGGGGGTGAAGTAGACACAAGTTCGATTCTTGTAAGCGGCTCAACATAGTTCATTTACATTTTTTTAGAAAGGGAATTTCGTGGCCAAAACAACCTCTGGCGATAACTACAACATAAGTTGTCCTCATTGTGGGAGAAATAATAACTATGTTTGCCAAGGACAAACGGGTTTTGCTTTGGGGAAAATGGTTAAATTTGAGAAGCCCTGTTTTCATTGTAAGAAAGTGATAGTATATCATGCCGGATATGAAATTAAGGTGGTAGCCTATGAAATTGATCCACTAAAAGAATGATTTTTAAAGGCCTTGCGCTATGTTGCATAAGGTCTGTTTATTTAATAAAATATTGACATATTTTTAATATTAATATATAATACTTTCACGCTGAGCATTTCGCTTGGTTGCACATTTATTTTCCGAAAAGGGGATTTTGTTATGGACCGCGAAGTTTTGCAGTGGGTTCTGTTAGGGGCTGGGGCACTGGTTTTCCTGTTAGCGTGTGTGTTTTACAAGTTGACTTTCCGGCTTTTCGGCATGGTAATCATCGCCGACAATGCGGTTGGAATTGTCAACAAGCGGTTTGTTTTGTTTGGAGAGCATCGAGCTCTTCCAGACGGCTCGCTCATCGCCCTTCAAGGCGAAGCGGGAATTCAAGCCGACACGTTGCCACCAGGGATTCACTTTTGCTACTGGCCTTGGCAGTACGAGATTATCATCCAGGAATTCGTCACGATTTCTGAGAATCAGGTCGGTGTCGTGGAATCTAGAGATGGTGTCTCAATGCCAGTCGGAAGTGTTTTGGGTCAAAAGGTGGATTGCGATTCTTTCCAAGATGCTCGTAAATTCCTTACGGGTGGTGGTGAGCGTGGTCCGCAGATTGCGATTATTCCTCCGGGGACATATCGCATCAATACCCAACTCTTCACAATTACCGAGGAGCCTGTTCTTGAGATCAAAGACAACTTGGTTGGGGTCGTGACTACTCGGGCAGGAAAGGCACTGGCGACTGGTGATATTGCTGGTCCGGAAATTGCTGGACACAACATGTTCCAGGACGGACAAGCGTTCATCAACAATGGAGGGCGCAAGGGTTTACAGGAACAAGTCATGCTCGCTGGGCGATATTTTATCAATCCGCGATTTGTGACCGTGGAACCCAAGCCGATGACTGAAGTGCCAATCGCCACGGCTGGCGTTGTCATTGCGTTCGTTGGACAGGCCGGCGTCGACGTAACAGGTGAATCGTTTAAACACGGAAACTTGGTGAGGGAGGGTCAAAAGGGTGTTTGGGTCGATCCGCTCGATCCGGGCAAATATCCGATTAATCCTTACACTCACAAGGTGGAAGTGGTGCCAACGGCGAATGTCGTTCTGAATTGGGCGACTGGGCGAACCGAATCGCACAAACTCGATGAGCACTTGTCGACGATTAAGGTTCGATCATCGGACGGATTCACGTTCAACTTGGACGTGAGTCAAATCATTCACATTCCGCGCAACGATGCGCCGAAAGTGATCGCGCGCTTTGGAAGTGTGAAAAACCTTGTCACACAGGTTCTTGAACCAATTATCGGAAACTACTTCCGAAATGCGGCTCAGGGTTCTGATGTAATTCAGTTTTTGGCGCAGAGAAAGGAGCGCCAGGATGATGCGAAAGCTCGGATTGCTGAGGCACTTGGCGATTATGATGTTGGCGCCGTCGACACTCTTATCGGCGATATCAATCCGCCAGAAGCGTTGATGTCCACGCTTACTGATCGCAAGATTGCAGAGCAACAGAAGCTCACTTTTGCGACTCAACGGCTTGCCGAAGAGACTCGCAAAGAGCTTGAGCAGGCTCGAGCCCAGGCAGATACTCAAGCGCATGTCGTTACAGCGCAGAGGAATGTGGAAATTGCGGAGTTTGATGCGCAATCTGCAGTCAAGAAGGCAGAGGGCGATGCAAAATCTAAGACTATCAATGCTGAGGCCGATGCCAATGTATTGACGGTTGTGGGGGCTGCCGAAGGTGCCAAAATTACCGCGGTTGGTGAGGCGGAAGCAAAGGTCATTCAACTAAAGACCAATGCGACTGGCCAAGACAACTTCGCTTTGATTGAGGTTGGCACGGCCCTGGCAAGAAGTGGGCAAAAGTTGGTGCCGGACTTTATGACGGGCGGAGCAGATGGAGCCAATGGCGCAATTGTCAATGTCTTGATGGCAAATTTGCTCAAAGAGTCGGTCAGTCGAAATGGACATTCTCCCGAGTTAGTTGGCTCGACAGAAGAGAAATAAGTTTTCTTTGCTTCTCTGAAGCACTGGAATCAGGGCCACTCGCGTATTCTTCGGAATCCGAGTGGCTTTTTTATTTTCAAACTGACAATTAAAAATGGTTTCTTAGGATTTTTCTCAATTTCTGAGATAGAAATTTGATAGAATTTTTCGACTTGCTTTAGCCCGTCGAAAAATTATTGCAAATTTGTAGCCAGAAATTGAGGAAAGGACAAGAAAATTTTAGATGTCCATTTTGTAATTGTCGGTTTGCAAAAAATATGGTAAACTTACCTTAAATTAATAAATGCTCGTTTAAAATCTCTTCGGCTCTTTCCTCCAAATTTGGGTTAAAAATTAGCAATAATTTTCAGACGGAGCCTTTGGCTAAGTCTGAAAATTCTATCAAATTTTTACCTCCAAATTTGGAGAAAATACCTCGAAGGCATTTATTAATTCAAGGTTGTAATATATGGCTGATATAAGCGAACAAATTGTTGAACTGCAAAATCGGGTCCACTTTTTAGTGGATCGCCTTTGATATTATTGAAAAAGAAAAGGAATTGGGGCACTTAGAATTAAAAACGCAGGATGTGAATTTTTGGAATGATCAAGAAACCGCCAAAAAAATAAGTCAAAAAATTGCTGAATTAAAAGAAGAAATTGAAACGATAGAAGTGATAAAAAAAGAGTTATCTGATATACAAGAGTTGAATGGATTGTCAGAAGAACAGGATTTATCAAACGATTTGAAAACTCTAACTGAGAAAATTGATAAAGAGGAATTTAAGCTTTTTTTGGGAGGAAAATACGATAAAAAAAATGCGATTTTGGAAATATTTTCTGGTGCCGGCGGGCAAGATGCCCAGGATTGGGTGACGATACTTTTAAGGATGTATGAAAAATATTGCGCCAAAAAGGGATTTGCATTTTCGGTCCTGCATCAATCGTTTGGTGATGGTGGTGGTCCTGATGGAAGAATTGGAACCAAATCAGTAACACTGGAAATCAAAAGTCCTTATGCTTATGGATTTTTAAAAAAAGAAGCTGGAGTGCATCGGCTGGTAAGGATTTCTCCGTTTTCATCACAGAAATTGCGCCACACTTCTTTTGCCTTGGTGGATGTTCTGCCAGAAATTAATGAAGACGAATCTGAAATAGAAATAAAACCTGATGAATTAAAAGTAGACACGTTTAAATCTTCTGGACCCGGAGGACAATATGTAAATAAAACCGAATCAGCTATTAGAATAACGCATTTGCCAACAGGAATTGTGGTTGCGTCGCAGTCGGAACGAATGCAGGGAAAAAATAAAATAAATGCGATGAAAATTTTGCTTTCTAAACTGCATCAATTAAAAAAGGATGAGCATCAGAAAAAAATGAAAGAAATTAAGGGGGACCAGATTTCGGCCAGTTGGGGAAATCAAATTCGTAGCTATGTGCTTCACCCTTATAAAATGGTAAAAGATTTGCGGACACAATATGAAACATCGCAAGCAGAAGAAGTGTTGGATGGGGAATTAGAAGAATTCATTTCTGCGGAAATTAAACTTGAACCTTAAACCTTAAAACTTAAAGCTTTAAATTTATGACAAAATTTCACGATGATTTAAAATCTAAAATGGATGAATATGTGAAATTAGTTTATGATGTTACTAGAGCATTTCCAAAAGAAGAAATTTATGGGATTACCTCGCAATTAAGAAGGTCATCGATGTCTGTTATACTAAATTATATTGAGGGATACGCTCGGGGGAGAGAAAAGGTTCACAAAAACTTCTTAGAGATTTCTTACGGCTCACTGAAAGAATCAAGATATATTTTATATTTCTCTCATAGGGAAAAATATTTATCAGAAAAAGATTATCAAAGATTAGAAAGATTATCAGAAGATATTGGTGCAATGGTGTGGGGGATTATAAGAAAATTAAAATAAGGTTTAAGCATCAAGATTAAAGATTCAAGACGTATGATTAAATTTGAAAACGTTACTAAAATATATCCACCCAACAATGTCGTCTTGCAAGATATTTCTTTTGAAATAAAAGAAAGTGAGTTTGTTTCTATTGTGGGAAAATCGGGCGCCGGCAAAACCACTTTATTGAGACTTATTTTAGGCCTTGAGGTGCCAACGTACGGCAATGTCTATGTTGATGGTCAAAATGTCAGCAAAGTAAGCAGTGAAGAATTGCAAAAAATTCGTAGAAAAATTGGTGGCATTTATCAGGACTATAAACTTTTGCCCCAAAAAACCGTTTATGAAAATGTAGCGTATATTTTAGCCATGGAAGGAAAAATTAACGAAGAAATAGATGAGCAAGTGCCAAAAATTTTGGAAGTTGTTGGACTTGCCGAAAAATTAGATAATTTTCCCAAGGAACTTTCTGGTGGAGAACAGCAAAGATTAGCGGTGGCACGCGCGCTGGTAAATTTTCCTGATGTAATTATAGCCGATGAGCCAACAGGGAACCTTGACCCGTATAATACCTATGAAGTGATTGCGCTTTTAGAAAAAATACATAAAGCTGGTAGAACTGTTATTTTGGCGACGCACGACAGAGAAATTGTAAATAAATTAGGAAAACGAGTGATAACTATAGAAAAGGGTAAAATTATTCGCGACGAGGAAAAAGGAAGATTTATTATTTAGTTGGTAGTGGGTAGTGAGTAGTTTGCCTGCCTGCCGGCAGGCAGGTAGAACGTGAAACGTTCGTTGACTACTCACTACAAACTACCAACTACAAACTAAGAGATGACTAATTTCAAAAGAGCGCTAGGTTTTGCTATCACAGATTCTTATCGTAATAAAGGCACAGCGATGGCGGCCATTTTTGTTTTGGTTATTGTTATTTTTGTTATTACGGGTTTGTTTATTGTGCATGGAATGGGGAATTACCTTATTTCTTCGGTGCAAGATAAAATTGATGTTACTGCTTATTTTAAATCAGACATTCAAGAGCAGGATATTTTAAAAATCAAAGAACAAATTTTAAGTGATTCGCCATATATCAAAAGTATTGAGTATGTTTCTAGGGAAGATGCCCTCAATGATTTTAAGGAAAAACATCAGGACAACGATGTTTTTTCGCAGGCATTAATGGAAGTGGGGGATAATCCTTTTTTGCCATCACTTAATATTGTGACCAATGGCGATGCGTTGCAATATGAAAAATTATCAAATATTTTACAGAGCGCTCAGTATAAAGATTTTATTGAGAAGGTTGATTTTTACCAGAAAAAGGATATTATTGAAAAAGTGTTTTCTATTATATCGGGTATTAATATGTTTGGAATTGTCTTTGGTATATCAATGATGCTGGTTGCCATTTTGGTGGTGCTTAATACTATGAAATTAATTATCAAATCCGCTAAAGAAGAAATTGGCACCATGCGGGTTATGGGTGCGTCGGATTGGTTTATCAAAGCGCCATTTATTATTGAGGGAGCTATTTTTGGCGGAGTTTCTTTTGTTATTTGCTTTTTTGCCACGTTAATACTTTCTTTCTTTTTTTCTGGTATGGTTTTAGTGATGATGCCAGGGTTTCATTTATTTGATTATGTTATTTCAAATGCGTGGCTTATTTTCTTAATCCAATTTGTTTGCGGAGCGGGGCTGGGCGCCCTTTCAAGTTTTATTGTGGTAAACAAGTATTTGAAAGTTTAGTGATTAAGTCATTAAGTTATTAAGTCATTGAGTAATTGGTTGAAGCCCCGCGCCTGCGGGCGCGGGGCGTAAAAAATAAATATCTTGCGGGATCGTCTAACGGCAGGACAGCAGATTCTGGATCTGCTTATCTAGGTTCGAATCCTAGTCCCGCAGCCAGGCACAATTCTGCGCCTGGCTTCGCCCAAAGGTGAAGTCAGGAAAAAGAATTGGGACGCAGGCAGGTATAGAATTGTACCTGCCATGAGAATTTCTTCAAAACCGAGGGTTTTGAAAAAGCGAACGAAGTGAGTGCTGGTTCTAGCGCCTGCCTGCCGGTAGGCAGGAAGCGGAATCCTAGTCCCGCAGCTTCGGACGGAATTTTTTTATTTTCAAAAGGAGGTGGTGTATGATTTGCGGGAAAATTGTTCCTCGACAACAAGAAATCGTGGGAGATTGGGATGGTAAATATTTGGCAGAGTGTATTTTGCTAAGTCATCACAGTGGGCATCATGTAATAAAAACGCCGGAGGGAAAATATTTTGCATGGGAAGATGATTCGGGTTGTAATTGTGAAGATTGTCAGACAGATGAACCTGATAAATGGTGCTATATTTATTGGGAGTTATCTCAGGAGGAAATCAAAGCCATTTTGTAGGGGCGAGTATATTTTTATTCGCTCCTTTTTTTATAACACTTTAAATCACAAAATACCCGCTTAAAATGACTTTTCGGTAATTTTCTCTAAATTTTAAAAACGCCGCGAGACGTCCGACGTCAGACGATTTTTAGACGTCGGACGTCTGCGTTTTTAAAATTTGGAGAAAATTCCGCGAAAGTATTTTGGGATTTAAAGTGAGTGCCGGAATTTTTATATTGTGGTAGTATGAGGATATAGTATTAAATAAAAAAATATATGCAAAGCATATAATTAATCGTGCGGTCGGAATAATAAATTGTGATTTATTATTCCTTCCTTACTCATAATTATGAAAATAAATACTGCCGGGATCGTTGGGATTGTTGTTTCAATTGCTCTTGTTTGTGTGGTGGGATTAGTAATGGTATTTTTCTCAAATTCTCAAAAAACACCAATGGCTTGCACTGAGGAAGCTAAAGTATGTGCTGATGGGTCCTCGGTTGGTAGGACTGGCCCCAATTGTGAATTTGCACAGTGTCCTGCAATGCTATTGGGTTTTAGCGAAGCTTCTCAAATAACTGTGGGTGAAAAATTAATGTTTGGCGATGGATTAATAGCAACATTAGTTGAAATCAATGATTCGCGTTGTAAGGCGGGCGTGGTTTGTATTTGGGCTGGTGAGCTTTCAGTAAAATTGAGTTTGCGGGGTGGCAATATAGAACTTGAATCCAAAAATATCAATTTAGGTGCCCTAAGTCAAAAAGAAATTACGACAAATAATTACCGTTTTGTTTTAAATGATGCAACTGAAAATTCCGCCAATATTACCGTTTCTAAAACATCGATTGTTAATACTAATCCTCCTACTGCTCCATGTTATGTTGGTGGTTGTAGTGGTGAAATTTGTTCTGATAAAAAAGATATCGCTTCAACTTGTATTTATAATTCTAAATTTGCCTGCTATAAATCGGCATCTTGCGCGCGCCAAGTTAATGGTAAATGTGGTTGGACACAAACTCCGCAATTAACTGCTTGCACAAACAATGCTAATGATACTTTTGAATGTGCTATACCTTGCACGGGTATGGGCCCTGATAGTGGTTTTAATTTGGCTTGCTCAGCGCAAAAAACAAATGCTCAATGTGATGCTTTAAAATCTGATAAATTTCCATATCGATGTGATTGGCGCAGGGCGGATTATGTATGCCCACTATTACCTTAAATAGTTCTCAAAATAAGTTTTAATAAGATAAAAAATGAATTACCAAGCACTCAATGCGTTGAGTACTCGGTGAAAATTAATTCCATAAATTTTCATGGCCACTTCAAAAGAGACGATTGATTATTTTCTTTTACAAACTGCTGGGGCGGGGAGTATGCGTGCTCGCAGTATGTTTGGCGAATATGCTTTGTATTGTGACAACAAGGTTATTGGATTAGTGTGTGACGATCAACTATTTATAAAAATCACGCCGATTGCCGATAGTTATTTAGACGAAAGTCATAATGGTTTACCGTATTCCGGAGCCAAGCCCTGGAAACTAGTGCCCGAAGAAAAATGGGAGGATAAATTATGGCTGGCAGAATTTATCCGCGAAACTGCAAAATACGTCGCAGTCCCCATTAAAAAGGTAAGGAAACCTGAAAAGCAAACATAGGCTAATTCGCACGAATTAGCCTATGATGAGTCAATGAGTGTTTTATTAAAAATCGAAATTACCCTTTATTTTGCGAGGGTTTTTTGATAGGATGGAAAATATGAAATCTATATTGGTTGATGCAGTATTTTGCTTTATAGTTGGAAAAGAGGGTAAATTTGTTATTTTTCAAGAAATGCAAAATATTTTAGATGGTTTTAGCAATCGAAAAATTATTTTGACTAATGCTAGCTACGAAAAATTTAAAGAATATGGGTTGGATAAAATGCCCTACGAAGTTTTTACTTTAAAACATGACCCAGAAAAAAGTGAGCCAAGATATTACGAAATGATGCTTGAGCATTTAAATTTACAAAAAGAAGATGTTATTTATTTTGAGCATGATGAAAATGCCGTAAAAAGTGCTCAATCCGTAGGAATAAAAACGTATCATTATGATAACGAAAAGAAAGATTTAATTTTGTTAAAGAATTTTTTAACGGAGAATTTATAAATTATGGCACAGGAAATTGAGACAAAAATATTAGATATTAATGCTGATGAAGTCAAAAGTAAGCTTTTGGCTCTTGGCGCAAAAAAGATTCAAGAAACACGACTTTCAGTTAATTGGTATCAAACCAAAGGTGAAAAAGAGGGAAGTGCGAATTGGTTTTTACGCATCAGGTCAAATTCAGAAGGGAAGCACGAAGTTACTTGGAAGGGCGACCCTCAAACCATGGGAATTGCCAAGGTGCGAAGGGAAATCAACTTTTTAGTTGAAGAACCAGAAAAAGTGGCTGATTTATTTAAGGAATTAGGGCTGGAAAAATATGGTCATCAAGAAAAAGACCGGACATCGTATGAATATCAGGATTGGCATTTTGATATTGACCAGTATCCGGGCATGCCACCATTTTTAGAAATTGAAGGCAAAAGTGAAGAACATATAAAAGAAGGTATGAAATTATTGGGTTTGGAAAATAACCGAACTTACAATAAAGGTGAACGCGCCTTAATTCAAGAAATATATAATTTAGATTGGTATCAGATGAAATTTTAAATTTAAGTATATGGCCTAACTCCTGCTATCGCAGAGATTAGGTCATAGTTTGAGTGAATAATGAAACAAGAAAAATTTACGATTATTTTATTTTATAAATTTTCAAGGATCAAAAATCCTACGGCTTTTCGTGATAAACAACGGAAAATTGCCGAGGCTTTTGGTTTAAAAGGAAGATTGTTGGTGGCGCCGGAGGGGATTAATGGGACATTTGAAGGGACGACTAAAAATATTAAGAGTTATATTAAAAAAGTACGCGAGCAGGCTTTTTGGCGGAGTGTGGTATTTAAAGAAAGCGAAGGAACGGGAAAGGCTTTTACTAAATTAATGGTAAAAACACGGCCAGAAACGGTGACACTGGGAGTTGGGGATTTGAATGTGCCAAAAAATACTTCAAAAATGGTGACGGCTTCACAGCTTAATAAAATGTATGACAAAAAAGAAGATTTTGTGGTTTTGGACTTACGTAATGATTATGAAATTGAAGCGGGATATTTTGAGGGAACGATAAATCCAAAATTAAGATTTTTTAAAGAATTACCAGAAAAAATAAAAGAGTTGGGATATTTAAAAAATAAAAAAGTGGTGACGGTGTGCACAGGAGATATTCGATGCGAAAAGGGGACGTGCTTGTTGAAAAAGGAGGGATTTAAAAATATCTATCAGTTAAAAGACGGAATACACACTTATATGAAAAAGTATCCGGCTAAGCGATTTAAGGGCACGCTGTTTGTTTTTGATAATCGAATGACTACCACAGTGGTGGACGCTCCGGGCCGTGAAATTGTTGCTAAGTGTAAATATTGCAATGTTTTGTGCGAAGAATATTATAACGATGATTCGATGCGTCCTTCGAGGAAAATTATTTGTTGTAGCAAGTGTATTACAAGGCACAAGAATTTACGAAGGTGTATTCCGGCTTAAAACTAAGTTGCAAGTTATCAAGTTTATCAAGTTATAAAGTTCAATGAACTTTCAACTTTATAACTTTTAACTTTAAAACTACGTTATGACAATAAACTTTGAAGATTTTAAAAAATTAGATATTAGAATTGGAACCATTGTTGAGGCTCAAACTATGGAAGGGTCAAATAAATTACTAAAATTAGTGGTGGATTTTGGCGGTGAAATTGGAAAACGGCAAATTCTTTCTGGGATTGCAAAGTTTTATACTCCAGAACAATTATTAGGTAGACAATGCCCGTTTATTATTAATTTAGAACCAAAAGTGATAAACGAAATGGAAAGCCAAGGAATGATTTTATGCGCCGATAATGGGGCCCCCGTTTTATTGCATCCCGATAAGGAGGTTTTGCCAGGCAGTGTAATACATTAAATTGCAAAATTATCGTTTTAAACAGTTCTTCGGGTCTTTTCTCTAAATTTTAAAAACGCCACGAGACGTCCGACGTCAGACGATTTTTAGACGTCGGACGTCTGCGTTTTTAAAATTTAGAGAAAATACCCGAAAAGGTTTTTAAACGTGATTTTTGTGAATCAGAGCTGGTAGAGTCCCTTACCCAGCAGCGGGAGCGTTCCCCGTTGAAGCCCTGTACCCGATAATTCTTCAGGTCTTGCTCTACCAGCTTTTTTCTTTTACCCAAGCCACATCATCACGGTGTGGCTTTTTTCTTAAAAAAAGTTGACATGAATTGTGATTTTGCTACAATCATAGTATAGATAGAGTAGTTCTTTTAATACTTGCTGGTGTCAGTGGAAAATTGTTTAACTTAAATTATTAAGATAAATAATTTCCCGCTGACAGCTGGCAGGGTAGTCTCGCGAGGACGATGGCGTTAACCATTTAGGATACTTTTGTTTTTGTGGGGGCACAAAAACAAGTTTGAGCTTCGCTCCTGCTCAAATTCTTTACCGCGGAGAGTATTCTTCTCTGCCAGCTGTCTTTTTACAAATTGACCATGCACTGCGTGGTCTTTTTTTTAAAAAAATATTTGACAAATTTTTCGGTTTTTAATAAAATTTATTTATAGGTATTTGTTCTTTCACGATAAATATCAATTGTCTCTATAAAATTGTTTATCTATTCAAGAGAGGTGAATAATTTTATGGAGGCAGTTGGTAGGGTGTTCAGTCACAGGGGTAAAGCACCGTGCTTTGCTGGGGCGTTCGAATCCTCCTTGGATCAAAGCCGAACGTAACAAAATGTTTGAGGGTTTTTAAACCTGAGGTATTAGACTGGGTTTTGTCACCCTAATATCTTGGTGTTGGAAATCAGTAGACAAATTAGTTGTGCGAAACGACTCGCATCCCCGCTCTGCCAACTGCCTCCATTCTTTTAAGGCCACGACATTTATGTTGTGGCTCTTTTTTTATTTAAATATTGACAAATTTTGGCTTTTCGAATAGGGTGAATATGGTTTGGGATGCAGCAACTAGCAGGGTATTGCCAACTTCTCGGAGTTGGCGATGGCATGGGTTGCACTATGCGTGAGGTATCTAAGTCTTGCCTTCCTCGCCCGATAGAGGAATGGGACAGGGACCCCGTCGATTGGGCAAACTGTGTGTATGTTCCGCAGTTTAGTCGCATCAAAGTGTTGCGATACTATTGTCGCAAACCTCCCTCTGCTAGTTGCTGTTTTTAACAAGGGCCATTGCATTCTGCTTTGGTCTTTTTTTTATTGATTTTTTGAGATTTATATAATATACTTTGAATTATGAAATGCCTTCGAGATATTTTCTCCAAATTTGGCAGGTAAAAATTTGATAGAATTTTTAGGCTTACGCAAAGCGTCCGCCTAAAAATTATTGCGA
>CAYHFP010000007.1:0-17007 GCA_964355995.1 uncultured Candidatus Saccharibacteria bacterium
AGAAAAACTTTTAAATGTCCATTTTGTAAGTTACGGCGATATGGTGAGTGCTTGGTAATACAATTTTATTTTTTACAGAAAATATGAAAGACGTCTTTAAGATTATATATTTTTACATTACTAAAACCAAAACTTTTTACTAAATCAATAATCATTTCTTGAGTAACTCCTGCGGGAAGTAAAAAGGGGTGCACCTCACAAGATAAAAATCGGCAAGTAGGATTTTTCAAAGTATTTTCCAAGCCTTTCAAAGTAGCATATTCAAATCCATCAACATCAATTTTAACCACATTAGGCAAAGGTAAATGTTTTTCCTTTACCAAATCATCTCCAATAACCACCGTCACACGCTCATCGAGTGGACCCTGTTTTGCATATGAAATAGTATGAATGGTAAAATCATCGCCAGTAATAAGACCCGTTTCTGTTTTGTTACCCAATGCCACATCAATGACACTAATATTTTTAACATTATTTAACATAATATTATCCTGCAAGGCGTGGCGATGTAAAGAATAAGGCTCAAAAGAAACAACTTTGCCATTTTCCCCAGCTTTTTTTGATAAAAAGATGGCATGCAAGCCAATAAAAGCGCCAATATCATAACAAATATCTCCCTCTTTTACAGCATCAATGAGTGTAGCAATAACTTCAATTTCTTCAGCTTCTTTCCGATAAATAGTTTTGGTTAAATAAATTAAACTGCCATAATTTTTAGCATAAAAACGAGCAATAATACCACCAATCGTGATAGAAATAATACAATTAGCAGGAGCGAATAAATAAAAATATACTTTTTTACCTATTTGACTAACACCAAAAAATCGTGCGCACTTTCTGAGCACAGGACTGGAAAAAAAAGAACTCAGAGAGGGTTTGCTCATACTATTTTTTTATACAATGATTTTAAAGAAAGATAAAAACTTTCAGGCACTATTTTTTTTACCACAGAATTAATCGTTGGCTCAATAAAAAAAGTTAACATAATAATAAAACCCGCATTAAAAGACAGCCAAAGGCGAGTTACCATATTTAAGGGATATTTTTTATAAAAAGGGACTCTCAAAATTGCCTTAATTAACGCCATCTTAATAGAAAGAGGGCTCTTTTTTCCGGTAAAATCTTTGGCAGTTAAATCAGTAAACACCTTAAACATTCTTTTATCGGTATTATTAATCCGCACCGGTTTTTTCATTAAAAATAACACTTCTTTGTGCATCTTAAATTTACCTTCAAAAGAGGCTTCGTATAATATAACTAAATCCTGCGCCACCACCGGAATATCAATACTGCACCTTTTTAGAGCATCCACCCGCCAAATTCCATAAAGCATATTGGAAATCCTCGCTCGAAAGCGTCTTAAGAAATAAAGATATCTTTTGGCGGGATTATTAATGTGCACAGTAGTATTGTCGTCCCGATAAGGCAAGGAAACACTTCCATCCAAGTCAATCATCGCGCCTTCCGGATAAGACAATATTACTTCTTCGTTTTCAAAGGCAGGCATTAATTTCTCCACAAATGTTGGAAGCCATTTGTCGTTTCCCGAACACCACATAAAAAATGGAGTTTTGGCGTGCTCAGCGACATATTTAAAATTAAAAAGTGCGCCCATATTTTCTGGTTGGCGAACATAGATAATTCTTTTATCTTTTTGGGCGTATTCTTGGCAAATTTCTCCAGTTTTATCAGTGGACGCATTATCGGAAATTAGCAAAACAAAATTAGTATAGGTTTGTGCCAATAAATTTTCTATCGCTTCGGCCACATTTTTTTCTTCGTTATAAACCAAAAGACCCATGGTCAAAACGGGTGGCTGATTATTTTCTGAAAATATTTCTTCGCCTTGCATTATATTTAATAAGCCATTCTTTGGCTGTCTTTAGATTTATCAAAAATTATAACATTATGCAACCAAACTTCCTTCCATAACTTTTTATATTTTACCCTAAGAAAAATTTTATATAAACCCCTCATCATAAAAGAAGGACAAAAATGAAAAATAATAAAAAGTTTTATTAAGATGTAAGCATCAAATAACGGTGCTTCCTTAAAAAATAATCGCAAAGACCCAAAAAAAGAATTGTAATTAAAATTACCAAACACTTTCATAATTGCCATTTGGCGGGCAGTAATCCATTTTAGTCTGACCTGTTCATTTGTAATTGCTTTTTTGCAAACATCGGTCAGATATTTGTTTTTTAATAAAACATTATTTAACTTTCGGCGCCCGGCATAAAAAACCCTAAATTCATCTTCTATATAAGACTTGCGATAATGAGGAGTTTCTTCTATGATAACTTCGTTAAATTGCAAAGCTTTAAGATTGGGATATTTTAAAAACATCACCTGATACAAAAACGACTGAATATAATAATTCCCTTTGGCCAAATTAATGGCTTCAAGTTCCTCGCTCAATATTTTATTTGCAAAATTATTATTAATTAAAAGAATTGATATAAAAGAATTATTGGAACTGGTGCCCATTAAATCAACCACCGAAATTTCATACCTACTTGGCTTATTTTTTTCTATGGCACTTAAATAAGTATTGCCAAGCAAAGTGCCAGACCTTAAAATAATCAGTCCAGTATTTTTATCAGCATAATTACCAATAAAATCTAAAACTTTTTTAATGCCACCATCGACAATTAAATCATCATCTCCCAAAAGCCAAATAAATTCTCCGCGCGCCATTTTAACCACATCAATGATATTGCTATCAAACCCTAAATTAGTATTATTTTGACGATAACGAATTAAATCTGGATATTTTTTTACAAAATTCGCCACCATTTGTGCCGTGTTATCTAAAGATCCATTATTGGAAATACAAATCTCAACTAATCCCTGAAAATTTTCTAATTGCAAAACCAGCCTATACAAAAGTTTTTCCAAAATTTCAGCTCGATTATACGTCGGGATGGCAATACTAATAAGGAGTTTATTTTCCATAAGGAGTCTATCTATGATAATATAACTAAATACTTTCTCAATTATGTCTTACAAAAAATTTACTAAAGATGTCGGACTTTTAGGCCTCACCCAAATCATTAATATAGTGAGTGGGCTGGTTGCCATACCTATTATTACCAAACTCTTAGGAGTCCAAAATTATGGAATCTGGGTTCAATTAATGGTAACTATGGGATTGGTTTCCACTTTTGCTACTATAGAACTACCTCAAGCCTTAGTTCGGTTCCTCCCAGCCCAAAAAGATCCAAGAGAAATTCAAGACGGAGTTTGGTCCACCCTTACCGTAATGCTGGGCGCTCTTTTAGTTGCTTCTTCTGTGTTATTATTTTTTTCCGGAGCGATTGCTCGATTTTTAGGTGGCGAGCAAATATTTGTGATAGCTCTAGCACCGATTATCGTTTTTGAATGCGTTAATTTTTTACTCGCCAACGTTTTTCGCGCCTTTCAGGAAACTAAAAAATATTGCTATTTAGCAATATTGCAAAAAATAACCGAAACAACTTTTATTATTTCAACAATCCTTTTAGGACACGGCCTCTTGGGTGCTATTATATCAGTATTAGTCACAAAAATCATATTTTTTGCAATTATGCTGGCCTTGGTTATTAAAAAAATTGGCCTTAGCATTCCACGCTTTTTAAAAACCAAAGAATATTTATCATTTTGCCTACCGATGATTCCTACCGATGTTTCTTACTGGATTACTCAATCAAGCGATAAATATTTTATCGGATTCTTCTTTGGAACTTTATTTGTAGGATATTACGCCCCCGCCTACACCCTTGGATGTTTTATTGCTTTTTTTATGACTCCTCTAAACTTTTTACTACCGGCAGTACTCTCAAAATATCACGATGAAAACGAACCCGAAAAAGTAGTCTCTTATCTAGAATATTCGGTAAAATATTTCTTATTAGTTTCAATCCCAGCTACTTTCGGACTCTTCGCACTCGCCAAACCACTTTTAACTACTTTCTCAACTCCAGAAATTGCCCAAAATTCTTATTTTGTCGTTCCTTTTGTCGCCTTGGGAATGATATTTTTTGGAATTTATACTATTTTATCTTCGGTCTTTTGGATAAAAAAGAAAACTAATATTGGCGGAACTATTTGGATTATTGCCGGAATTTTAAATATTGCTTTCAATATTATTCTTATTCCTAAATTAGGAATTTTGGGAGCCAGTATCACCACCCTGCTAGCTTATCTTTTCATTCTTATCACCGGATACTACTACTTTATTAAAGAATTCTTAATTAAAATTGATTATGCTTCAATAATAAAAAGTATTTTGGCTTCAAGCATTATGGCCGTAGGCGTAATTTGGCTTGCCCCCCGCGGATTATTGCAGGAATTAATTGCTATTATTATTGGCGCTAGTATTTATCTCTTTTTTATTATTTTATTTCGTGCCATTACTCGCCAAGAATTAGAGCTTCTCAAAAAAATAATCAGAAACTAAACCTAAGCCGTCTTTTGATCTTTGAAGAATTTCTCGAATAAAGAAATTAAATATTCTACCTGTTTTTTATCCATTCCGTGATGACAGGCCATCAAAAAAGCATTTTGCATAATATAATCGGCCACCGGATAACCGCCCTTAGATTTTTTAGCTTTAATTTTACTAAACCCAGGGTGACGCAAAATATTACCCGAAAAAACTGGCCGTGTTTGCACGCCATTTTTTTCTAAATATTCTACCACTTGATAACGCGTAAAGGGCGCGCCTTTTTTAATCGTTAAAACAAAAGCCAACCAAACAGTATCTACTCCCGGCAATTCTTCGGGCAAAACAAAAAAGTTTTCATACTTTTTAAAATAATTTTTGAGAGTCTTAAAATTATTTTGCCGAATTTTTCTAAAAGTATTTAACTTTTTAAATTGCTCCAAACCAAACGCCGCCTCCATTTCGTTGGGCAAAAGATTGTAACCCATTTCTTCAAAAATAAATTTCATGTCGTACGGAGTTCCTCCCAAATTCTTAAATCTCTCTTTAACATCTTCTGAATGATTAACCGAAGCAGTTCTACCCCATCCGCGCAACACTCGAGCCAAACGATCCTGCGCCAGAGCATTGACGCAAATCATTCCCCCATTTCCACCAGCCGTAATAATATGAGAACCGTAAAAACTAGTAGTCGAAATATCCGAATAGCTTCCCGTTGATTTTCCTTTAAATTTTCCGCCCAAAGTATCGCAAGAATCTTCTAAAAATAATAATTTATATTTTTTCGCAATGGCTCGAAGGCGTGCCAAATCCGGCAAATTTCCAAGCAAAGAAGGAATTACCAAAGCCTTAGTTTTTTTGGTAATCATTTCTTCAATTTTGTCCACATCAATTTGATACGTACTAGGATTTACATCCACGAAAGCTGGCACCACGCCTTCTTGAATAAAAGGAGCAATCGTTGTCGAAAAAGTTAAGATCGGCGTAATGATTTCTGAACCTTTTGGCAATGCCATAATTCTGGCGGCCAACAAATTAGCCGAAGAGCCGGAATTGACCATAATGCCAAATTTTTTATCAAAAGTATTAGCAATCTCTTCTTCAAAAAGTTTCACATTCGGCCCCATAATGGTGGCATTATTTTTGATAACTTTAATCACTGCATTTAATTCTTCCCTACCATGAACCGCTTTGGCATAAGTGATGCGATAATGTGGTTTTTTTGCAGACATTTTTTTATGTTAAATTTATAATGTTTCAATAATATCATATTGATTTATATTCGTAAAATAAAAATGGCCGATTTTACCAATTGACATATACCAATTTTCTTGTATACTTTTTCTTGTGTCAAAGAACCTTAACAACCTTTTTCGAAAAGCGAGAACAAAAAATGCCAGGCTTTATTTTAACCGACGCCGGAAATGTTTTGACTACGTTTAAACCGCGCGCAACGGTTGTCAGAGAAATTTTGGCGGGATTTGGCGCAACTATTAGTGATCAAAGCCTAGCTGATATTTTCGGAAGTAATGGGTGTGCGATTAGCGAAGAAGGACACTATCATAATCTTGATGTCGGCAGATTAACGGTGCTGGGAATTTGGGAAGAACTTATGATTCGATATAAATTTACCCCATTTCAAGAAAATTGCTCATACCCACTGTTCTTTTCGCTGTGGTGTCGGCACCTTCAGCCAATTGAAACCGTAGTAAAACTTTACGAAAGGCTCCAAAAATACTTCCCGATACTAATGGTTTCAAATGGCGATGCTCAAGGGGTTAGGCATCTTGTTTGCCATCTAAAAGGCGCCTACGGTCTCGATTTTGCAGAAGTCTTTATTTCTGGAGAACAGGGCTTTAAAAAGCCGGAACTTCTAGCTCGAGTAGTAGCGCATTTGCTCGAAAAAGACATCCGTCTTGCTGATTGTGTTTTCATTGACGACATTGAAGTCTATGTAGCTGCTGCGAAAAAACATGGCATCGAAGGAATTTGCTTTGATGCAACAAGGCAAGATGCTAGCGTGCTTGAGCGACAACTAGGGAAATTAGGCTTTACGGCCCGTTAGTCAAAAGAATCCAATGGGCGGTTTGAAAAAAACCGTCTTTTTTTAACTCCAGACCATTGACTTTTTAAAATTTATTTGTTAGTGTATTTTCGGTGTCGTGTTTTAGTTCTTTTTGATCGGAGCTTTTCAATGCAAGTACGAAGTGGGTTGGAAATTAAAGATGCACTAGGAATGGAAACTTGGAAAGAAGGAAAAATCATCCATGTCGCAGTTGGATCTTACCGCCATCGCGTGGTAATTCACTGCACAAGAGAAGGTCGCCAAAAAGCAGTTTTCGCAGGCGACAATGGAGGCGAAGAACACCCTTTCGCCGGCTACGTTGAACTGATGAACGGAAAAGAAGAATGGATTAAGCAAGGCGTCGGCATGGTGCCAGTATTGCCCGATGGCCGAGTTTTGATGGTCGTCGAACAGCGACCGGCAATGGGACGATTTGACCGCCCAAGCAAGGCGCTCATCGGCGGAGAAATCATCGATCTTAGTCAATTTGGCCTCCATTCTTCTCTGGAATTTCCTGGGGGAGCCGTGGAATCCGGACAAGGCCTCAAAGCAGGGTTTATCGCCGAATTGACGGACGAAACGGGCATCCCCAATCAGACCGCCGAATGGTATGCTCGCATTCCTCCGTTTCATCCCTACGGATCAGATCTAGCGCTGACCCAATACTTGGGCGTGGCGTACTTGTCGGGCCTCAAATATGAAAGGCACGTTCCGACCGATGGCGGACTAAATGTCTTTGCGCTCACGCCTAATGAGGTGCAAAATAACATCTGGGCCGGCGTAATTTGCTCAGCACAAGCGGCGCTAATGCAATGGAGTTTTTACAGGGAAGTTCTCCAAGTGAGAGGAAACCTCCAGTTATTGGAAAAACTCCAAAATGTTAACTACTTGACGATCGAAAACGTCAACATCGTCAGGGTGGCCAAATAGGGCCAATCAAAGCAAAGGCGCGAAGACACATGTCTTCGCGCCGTTTTTATTTTAATTTTGTAAATAATTAAATTACCAAGCACTCAATGCGTTGAGTACTCGGTGAAAATTAACTTCGTAAATTTTCATGCCAATTAAAAGTCTCTTTGATTCCCTCTTCTAAGCTAATCACTGGTTGCCAACCTAAAATTTCTTGAGATTTTGACCAATCTAAATATTGCGCCGGAATTTCGTTTTTAGCATTATTTAAAATAGTATAATTAATTTTTAATCCTAAAGCTTCTTCACATTTTTTAATAACTTCCAAGACATTTAAAATATTCTTTGATCCGAAATTAAAAGCTTCACCAAAATTATTTTTATGACCGGCCAACAAAATACATCCACTGACAATATCTTTGACATGAGTATATTCGCGAATCATCGTCCCATCACTCCTAATCAACAATACTTTATTATTTTTAACGGCGTCAATAATTCCCGGAATAATTCGCGAAACATTAAGATCTCCGGGCCCGTAAACATTAGAAAATCGCGTAATTAAAATGGGCATGCCATAAGTTTTGGCATAAGTTTGCGCAATTAAATCCGCCGACGATTTAGAAACATCGTAAGGGTGGTCTCCTTTTAAGGGGTGATTTTCGTTATAAGGGAGGTTTTGAGATTTTCCGTAAGCTTTATCCGAAGAAACCACCACAATCGATTCCAAATTTGAGCGCTTGCGACAAATTTCCAAAATATTGACCGTGCCCATAATATTAATATCAATAATCTCCGCAGGATTATCAAAAGCGTCGCCCACCAATGGGCGCGCTGCAAAATGATAAACCACCGACGGATTTTCTTTTTCAAAAATTTCGGCAATTTTTTTATCACGCACATCAGCTTGATAAAAAACCGCTCCTTGAGGTAAATTTTCTTTTTTTCCAGAAGACAAATCGTCAATTACCACTACCCGCTGATTTTGGCGCACCAATTCTTGCACTAAATTACTGCCGATAAATCCTGCGCCCCCAGTAACTAAAATGGTTTTTTGCAAAACCGGAATCAATGCCCCAGAATCTAAAATATTTTTTTTAACATCCCAAATTTTCCACTTTGGATCTTGCTCCCACAATTTATTTAAGTGCAAAAAATCTTTATGAGTGTCCATGCCATACCAAAATCCTTCGTGCTTATAAAGTGCCAATTCTTTTAGGGGAATTAATTTAAGCAAAGCATCTTCAATCATTTCTCCGGGCTTAATATAATCAAAGATTTTTTTATTAAACACCATAAAACCGCCGTTTACATAATCATAAAGCATCGGTTTTTGGGCAAATTCAGTAATAAAATTATTTTCATCGCTATTTACCAATCCCCAACGAGATTCTGGGTGCACCCCACTAATCGTGGCAATTTTACCATGACTTTTATGAAATTTAACTAATTCTTGAATATCAATGTTGGCTACTCCATCACCATAAGTAACCATAAAATCATCTTCTGTAATATAAGGTTTAATTTTTAAAATTCTTTCTCCGTGCGCAGTTTCTAGACCTGTTTCAGCAAAAATAATATTAAAATCATCTTTTTCAACTTCATTATTCCAAAAATTAACAATATTACCTTCGCTGGTATTAAACAAAAAATCCGAGGCATGATTTTTCTGCTTAATAAAATGATCCTTAATAGAACTACCTTTATATCCAAGGGCCAAAATAAAATCACGATAACCATAATGGTTATATATTTTCATAATATGCCACAAAATTGGCTTGCCCCCAATTTCCACCAATGGCTTGGGCTTAAATTCTGTTTCTTCTTTTAGGCGAGTTCCGGTGCCTCCACAAAGAATAATCGTTTTCATTGCTTTTTGTAAATCCACTATGTAATATTACTTAATACACTTTTAACATAAAGCCATATGAAAATCAATAAATTATTTACTTACGGAATATATACCATCCTCACTTTGCCACTGTTAGCAATCTCGCCTTGGTTTATGCCACCTGATTGGGGCAAAACTATTATTTTTCGTAGCATTATCGCAATAGTGTTATTTTTATCAGCCTATCAATTTTTAAACAAATTCCCCCACCAAGAAAAAAATCTCGCGCCGACCCCTAATCTTAAAAACAATAAAATCGCTTGGATTTTACTGGCGTTTTTAGGCTGGCTATTATTATCAACTATTTTTTCCGTAGACTCTTATTTTAGTTTCTTTGGCAATCCCATCCGATCTGGCGGATTTTTAAACTTTGCTTTTTATATTATTTTTGCCATTTTTATTTTTTCTTACGCCAAACAGCAAGACTGGAAAAGATTTTTAGATTTTTCTCTACTAATGGGTGGCTTAGTTTCCCTAGTAGCCATCTTTCAATATTATGGAATATTAAAAGATTTATTTTCATATTTTCCCACGCGTCCGCCATCGACCATTGGCAACCCCATCTTTTTAGGAATTTATCTTTTACTTTTACTATTTATTGCTCTCGTATTTTTCATTAAAGAAAAAACCCCACCCTACAAATGGTTTTATGGAATCTCAATAGCAATATTTTTATACGTTATTTTAATTTCTGGCTCGCGCGCCTCCTACTTGGGACTTATTATTGGCTTAATTTATTTTTTATTGTCCTACCCCCAAAAAATACGCGCCCTAAAAATCGGCGTCCTAACCCTTCTTATTTTAGTTATGGGAATGGTTTATTATGTTAATACCCAAAATCATTTCCCGGAATTTTTAGAAAAAAATAGATTATTTCAGTCAGTTCAGCCTAGGCTTTCCCTGGCTTTCTTTTTAGAAGACGAACGTTTCCCTGCTTGGAAAATTGGTTTTGATGCCTTTTTAGAAAAACCTGTTTTAGGTTGGGGCCTAGAAAACTACGCCATTGGTTTTAACAAACACTATAATACTTCTGTGGCGAACCAATGGTGGGACAAAGCTCATAATTCATTTTTAGAAATTGCCACCACCGCCGGTGCGCCAGCACTTATCCTTTATTTATTCCTCTTTGGATTTTTATTTTATAAACTGCAAAAAATAAAACACCAAGAAGACAAAACTTTTATTATTCATGGCTTGCAAGCAACTTTTATCGCCTATTTAGTTGCCAATTTTTTCAGTATTGATTCTTTTTCTTCTTATCTGCTTTTCTTTATGATTGTCGGATATTCTATGCACCTTATTTATGCCGATACCAGCGAAACTCCAACTCGCCCGCTATCAGATAAAAACCCCCTAAAATACCTCACCAGATACAAAAAAACCACTCTTGGAGCCTTGTTTATTCTGATGCTGTGGTTTTTATGGCAATATAATTTAATACCCTTGCAGGTCAATTCAGAGATAAATACTGCTCAGAATCGCGTCACCTATAAAAAGTGCGACAAAGCCATAATTATTATGGATAAGGTCTTAGAAAAACAGACTATATTAGATTCTTGGGCACGCCTTAAATACATAGACTTTATTGGTAACTGCTCTAACCTTTACCCAGAAAATAGTCTTGTTTATGCAAAGCGAGGCGTAGAAATTGAAAAAGAATTAATTAAGCTTCAACCACTTTATGTCAGGTCGTGGATTTATTTAGGACAATTTACGGCTATCGTCGCTAGCGGTGAGCAAGATCCAAAGGCAAAAAATTCTTTAATTAGTGATTCTTATTCTTACTTAGACAAAGCTCAAGCTCTAGCTCCCAATCACCTAGAAATTCTAACTGAAAGAATGCGAGTTGATATGATTGCCGGCGATTATGAAAAAATGGTGGAAAACGCTAATCAGTGTGCCTTAGATTACCCTGATTTTAGCACCTGCTGGTGGCTGCGAGCATTGGCCAAAATACATCTTAAAGATTTTAGCGATGCCAAAAAAGACATTCAGACCGCTATTGATAAAAACTTTAATGTTGATAATGCCCTATCACTATCTCAACTTATTAATGCCTATTTAGATGTGGAGCAATATAAAGAGATGGTTCCCCTATATATTAAGCTTATTAATCTTGACCCGAGTATTACAAGGCATCATTCTTCACTAGCAGTGCTTTATGCTAAATTAGGACAATATCAAAAAGCGCGAGAAGAAGCCTTAATTATTCTGCATTTTGCCCCAGAAAAAAAGGCTGACATAGATAATTTCCTAAAAACCCTCCCCTATTAAATAGCTAAATAGACGTCCAACATCTATAGCCTATAGACGTTGGACGTCTATAATTTATGGTAATAAATCTTCTTCCAGTAAGGATGTTTTGCCTCTTTGATCGCGGATTATAGAAATAGTATTAAGGGATTCTTTTTCGAAATTTTCTTTTCCCTCATAAAAATTTAAAAGCTCTTCGGCCTCATTTTTTGATACAATATCAAATTCACCAGAATGATATTCTTTATCACTCGCCCAAATTAAATGATTTTTTGCTATTGGTATATCGTGAATTAAATAATTCATATTTACATAAGGCCTAATTTTCAAAAAATAATCGTCATTATCTATTAGATTAGACTTAAATCTACCTTGGAAAAGTGCGCCACTACGTTTATGGATATCATTAAAGTATTTGGTGTAGCCACCAAGTAAGCGCTTAAAAAATTCCGAGATGCCACCATCTACTTCTTGTTTTACAATAAAATGAAAGTGATTTGGATTAAAACAATAACAAGCAATCGAAACCAAGGGCTGCATTTTTTTAAAATTATCCGAATTACTTAATTGACTAATTCCACCCTCACCAAGTTTCATTGATTGGATGCTACCCATTGATTTAACAGAATTAAATAACTTTACACTTAAAACAAACCTCTCAAGATTTCTCTTGTCCATAAAAATATCTCTTTTATCAACGCCCCTATTGTAGATATGGTAATACTTCCCAGTTATTAGTGGATCTTTTCTCATAGTTAAACTCATTATATCATAAAAAAAATATAGACGTCCAACGTCTATAGCCTATAGACGTTGGACGTCTATAATTCTAGAAACCAAAAAGCCCCTTTTGGGGCTTTTTGGTTTCTTCTAACCACTTATAAACCGTTTATAAAATGATTAGCAAGACTCTCTAAGCAAGCACACTAACTAACCAATACTAGTCATGAATTGAGTAGCTGTTGGTTGGGAAGTTGTAAATGCTTGATCCTGTCAAGTTAGTACCAGAAGCTGGTGATGCAGTTGTTCCATCAGCAACGAATGTTGCGTATGAAGTGTCATCCCAGTTAAATCCAGCAGCAACAAGAGAAGATGAGATTGTTTGTGTAGCAGTTCCAGTATCAGCACCGGCTACTGTAGCAAACAAGCTAAGAGTTTTAGATGTACCAGCGGCAATTTGGTAACCATCGTAGTCAGTATTTGCTTCTTGACTAGAGTTGGTTGTTGTTGTTGCCATTGTGTTACCAGTTGTAGCGAATTCGCAGAAAATAGTCTGAGAAGCAGCTGCAGCGGTACCTTGTCCGCAACTTGAACCTGTAACAGATGTAGTGCCGTCGGCAATACGAGCTAAGGTAAAGGTTGGGTTAGTGGTAAATCCAGAAGAACCTACAGTGAATTGGAGGTCATTTAACTTAATGTTTCCTCGTGCATCAGCTGTAATGGTGATTTCACCAATTTTGTTTTCAGCAGTTCCGTAGTTTAATCCGGAAACTGATGTGTTTGTCACAACTACAGTTGGTTTTGAACCTACCATTGTCATAGTAGGAGCAGAAACTGAAGGTGTGATAGTTGTTGTTGTTCCTCCTGATGTGTATTTAACATGAGTAAGAGCAACAGCTGAAGTTACTGCTGGAACGATTCCATTAGTAGATACTTCAGAGTAAGAAATCATAGCGTCTTGAGTCAATCCTGATCCGCCATTTGGAACGGCAAGAGCAAGACCTGTCAAGAATGCAACTCCAGAAACTGGAGCGGCACATACAGAACCTACGCACACATTAGTAACGGTGTTTGCACCAGTTACTGTGAATTTAAGTTCGGTAATTGTAGAAGAACCTGATGTTGAAACAAAGTTATAAGTTGCCTTTGTTGCACCTGCTGCACCACCACTTCCAGCAGCAACATATTGAGCTGTTGTAGATGTAGATGTAACAAGAGTAGGTGTAGCTACAGTTCCTACGTTAAATGTGATTGTTTGTCCTGTTGTAGCTGTTCCAGCAGTTGAAACATTACTTGTAGCACCAATAGAAGCAACAGTCAAAGTTACAATAGATGTAACTGATGTTTCTGTGCTTGAATCAGCAAAGATGTCAACCACTTTTGATTGACCAGCTGCAAGTGTTTCGTTTACTGAGAATGTGTTTGAAGCTGCAGGTTGAATAGGAGTAGCTCCTGAACCTGAAGTCAATGAAGTTCTCAATGCAGAAAGGTTAGTAATTGCAGTTGTTCCGCTAAGAGCAACTGTCAATGATGTTACGCGAACTGCTTCTGATGTTGATTGGTTTTGCATTACGAATGAACCAATTTTTACACCTGCTGTATTAGGAGCAGCTGTTTGGCTCAAGTATGCAGTATTAGCTGCAACGGTTAACAATCCAGTTTGAATTGTCATAGTTGAACCAGTGATTAATGCTGTTGGGAAGTTTAATGTAGCAAGCGAAATTTGACCTTGTCCATTAGATGAACCAACTGCCAAATTTGCACCTACAGTACCAGCAGTGTAAGCAACGTTAGTCGTTGTTTGCAAGTCGGCACGAACTTCAAGCCATGAATCAACTCCAGCTGGAGCGATTAATTGTGAACCAAGTTGGTATGTCAATGAACCTTGAGCCACTGGCCAAGTTTGTTGTGTTCCAACTTGTGATCCATTGAAGTACAAAGTTACGTTTGTTAATCCACCAACAGTAGTAAATACTGGGGCAGCAATAACGTAAGTGATTGTACCTGCAACAGAACAAGTTCCTGTAGTCCAAGTAAGAGCTGTAACTACACCACTAGAAATAGTAGTTGTAGCTGTTGGCAATGCAGAACATGTAGCAGTTCCTACAGCGATAGTTCCTACGGTAGGAGCAGCAGTGTATCCAGTACCACCAGAAGTGATAGTAGTTGTAACTACTCCACCAGTTGTGATAGTCGCAGTTCCTGTTGCTTGAGTTACGCCAGTTGTTGTCAATGTAGGAGTAACAACTAAGCTGTTAACTTTTACATCTTCACCATAAGCATGCACTTTGTATTTTCCGATAACAGCATTTGTTGTGCCACCAGAAATATTAGTAACTGCTTGTTGTGCTGGGTCCAAAACAACTGTTGCTGAACCTGTGTTGATAGAGATTTGACCAGCAGAGTTCGAAGTGTATGTAGTAGCGCCAGTAGTAGTTACGGCGATATTTACACCTTGCTGTGGGTCAAAAATCATCAAGTCAGCAGCTTGCTGAACAGATAAAGTAACATTTCTGTTTGAACCTTTTTGAACATCGGCTCTAACATCAAATGTGTGTGAACCAGTTGCTAAACTAATAGGAGCTCCTACCAAGTCAAACATTGCGTAGTTTGATCCTTGAATTGCTGCAACTGTTGCAACTTTTCCAGTGTCAACTCCGTCAATGAAAAGCTTGATATTTCCAAGAGCATCTGCAGGAGCACTGCCTACCATTCTAAAGTTTGCAGTTTTTAACCATACAGCTCTTGTGTTAATTTGTAATGGAGCTGACCAGAAAGTGTAAGCTGTAGTACCAGCATTAACACTTGCTGCAGCAACAGTGTTTGCACTGAGTGTAGCTGTTGCTAAGTTACCAACAACCACTGCCATTAAGTTACCTGTTACGTTTGCAGTACTCATTACAGCATTAGCTGTGTAACCAGTAACTGAAACTGCTAAAGTTGCAGCAGTGTTAGCTGCAGCTGAAGCGACGTCTGCTTTTACTGAGATAACCTTAGATCCGTTTACAACAATAGAAAGACCGTTTATCACAATCTTGCTGTCAACGTTAAAGGAATATCCGTCTGTAATGCGAGTATTTCCGTCATAAAGGTATACATTTGTAAGAGTGTTTTGATCTGAAATACCAGTACGAACTAATGTAACCGAAGTAACGGTTCCATTACCCGAAAAAGTCACATGTGCCAAATCAGCAGTTGCTTGGCCATTTACCAAAGAACCAGCTGCTGGAGATGTTGGTGCAAGCATAACACTCACAGGTCCAGTTTGAACTGGAGTAGTTGGAGTAGTTGGTGTAACTCCGCCAGCTAACCATGAGTTAAATAATGCTCGTGTTAAAGGTCCAACTTGACTTGCAGGAATCCATCCTTGTGCAACCTGTAATCTTTGAACAGCTCCTAAGGTTCTTGTACCAAAGTAACTGGTCTCATTTCCAGGTGAACCTGCTCCAGATGCTGCTAATTGGAATCCGTGAGCATTCATAAGTGCTTGGAAACACTTTACGTCTGCACCGGTTGAACCAATTGTCAAATTTCTTGTGAAGGTAACTCCAACGCAAGCTGCAGGCACACTGCCCATAGCTGGTGTTCCTTGCATTGCTTGCAATTGAGACATCAAAGCATTAATTTGTGCTTGTAAGTCGGCAATTGTAGCTGCACCAACACTTGGAGCAACCATCGCAACCATAGTCAAAGCGACTGTGGCTGTTATAATTGATTTTCTTATATTCATTTTATTATTTGTTTTTTTGTGTTTTAATTTATTTTTTTAACCTTTAATTAATGTCGGTCGACCGTAATTATTTATTTAGTTAAAGCCCAGATATTCGTGGGAACCCGCAGAGCGAGCCTTGTAAGTATCGTTTTCGCGGTTTTACGTATTAACAACGAATTAATATTTAAAAACCCACTTCCGCGAACTTCTTTAACTAAATTTGCGACTTGTCTAATTTTAAATGTTTAATCTGGCTATTTTTGTAAATGGCCAGAACAAAACATTCAAAAATTACTCAGTTTCTGAGACCTGCGAAATTAATAAAATATCTCTTAAGGCGGTGGTATAGTCTTCGCTATCTTTAAGGTAATCTTTAATTCTTTTTAATTCTTGAGTTTGATATTGAGTTAGCGTTCTTTGATTCAAGTCCTTCATTAAAGAAAGAACAATAGTTTCATACATATTTGAAACTTCATTCACATCATTTGAACCAGAAATATCCAATAATGTTTTATTATTGTTAATATCCAAAGCAACTTTTTTAGCTAACTGCGGGTCTTTTTTAATAGCGCTTGTCAATTCCTTGGCAACATTCTTAATCTCACGTAATGCTAAAGAAGAATCAGCTCTATCTTTTGTAGCCTCCGCCAAAGTTTGTGATTTTACTTTAAATTGCGCCACATTATTTTCAAGTGAAGCCAATATTTCAGGCGACTGCACAGCTACATTATTATCAGAAACCAAAGATCCATATTTCATAACTCCAGCGATTCCTACAAAAATAAATAAAAATACGGCTAAAGAATAAGCCAATTTTCTTTGGAAAATAGCGCCAAAAATGCTAGTGAATACTGCTTTTTGAGGATTATTATAAGAAGCAACATTATTCCTAAAAATTTCAGATTTAGCCAAAACCACCCAGTCTTGTCTTGGTTTAATTTGCTTGAGTCCTTGTAGCTTGTTGATAAGGTCTTTTTCGTTCATTTTAAGGGTTATTACTACTATGACGCACGAGTGTCGATTTTGTTACAAAA